>JAIERC010000403.1 GCA_019747165.1 Sphingomonas sp.
TGCAGGGCGAAGCGGATCGCATGGCGCGGATGCGCTATGCCCGGATGCAGAAAACCAACTCGCGGCAAGTGATCGCTGGCGGGCTTCACCAATATTTGCAGGCGTTTAACGCTGAAAATGCGCTGATCAGCGCTGCAATTGCGCGCCAGTTCCGGTTCACCGGATGAGGCTGTCCATCGATCACCGCACGATGTATCGTTTCTCGGAGCCGCAAGCGCGGCTGGTCCAAATGCTGCGGATGACGCCAGGCGACACGCATGACCAGACGATCGCGAGCTGGCGCATCGATGTCGATTGCGATGCCCGGTTGAAGGCAGCGGTGGATGGGTTCGGCAACTCGGTGACGATGCTGTACGCCGCAGGGCCGATCGACTCTATCGAGATTTGCGTGAGTGGTTCAGTGCTGACGAACGCCAATGCTGGCGTTTTGCGCGGGGCGAGCGAGCGTTTCCCACCGGCGTTATTCCTGCGTACCACCCCGCTCACCGAGGCCGATGACGCGCTGACCGATTTTGCCCGCGAGGCGGCGGTCGGAACAACGGCGCTTGACCGGCTGCACGCGCTGAACCGCTCCATCCATGGGCGCTTTAGCTTTTGCCTGCAAAGGCCGGTGCAGGGGCGATCAGCGTCCCATGCCTTTGCCGAGCCGCGCGCGCCAGGGCGTGATCTGGCGCATATCTTTATCGCAGCGGCGCGCGCGATCGGCGCGCCGGCGCGTTATGTTTCGGGCTATGGCAAGCTGGACGTGCTCGGCACGAGCCAGCCAAGCCCACATGGGTGGGCCGAAGCACATATCGACGGGCTGGGCTGGGTAGCGTTTGACCCCAGCATCGGGCTTTGTGCAGGTGGAGACCATGTCCGGGTGAGCATTGGCCTTGATGCCGATGGGGCAGCACCCGTCGCCGGGTCGCGGCTTGGCGACGGCGATGAGCAACTCGCTGTCGATGTCCATGTCGCCGAGTTAGACGACCAGCAGTAACGGCGCGACCGCGCGTTTTTCAGGCCAGTTCGTCGGCCAGGGCGGGCAGGCGGGATGGAGTGGTGTCGGGATCGCTCATCACCGTCCAGCCGCTGGGGCCGAGCACCTCGATCGGGCGATAGCGGGTCTTGTAGGCCATCCGATCCGAGCCTTTTACCCAATAGCCGAGATAGACATAGGGCAGGCCAAGCGCGCGAGCGCGGCGGATGTGATCGATAATGATGAGATTGCCGAGCCCCGGCCGCTCCTCATGCGCGGCATCGAAGAAACTATAGATCATCGACAGGCCATCGGCTTGCTGATCGGTGAGGCACGCGCCGACCAAGCGACCGCGACGGCCATCGACCGAGGGTTCGCGATATTCGACGACAAAGCTGTTGACCGGGCTTTGTTCGATCATGTCGGCATAATCGCCTTCGTCCATGCCGGCCATGCCGCCGCCGGGGTGGCGGCTGGCGAGATAGCGGCGGAGCAAATCAAACTGCTCATCAGTCGCCCACGCTTTGCAGGCGCTGATATCAAGGTCGCTATGGCGGCGGATTAGCTTGCGCTGCGTGGCATTGGCGCGAAAATCATCAGCAACGACGCGAACCGAGACGCAGGCTGAACAGCCCGCGCAGCTGGGGCGATAGGCGACGGACTGGCTGCGGCGAAAACCGATGCGGCCAAGCGCATCGTTCAGTTCGCTGGCGTGCGGGCCGTTGAGTTCGGTGAAGACTTTGCGTTCGAGCCGACCGGGCAGATAGGGACAGGGGGAAGGACTGGTGACAAAGAATCGCGGGAAGCGAAAAGGTGCTGACACTGCCGCGGATCCTCCCAGTTGTGCCGACATTCGGCGGCCCGATTGACCTCTTATGAATCACCGCCATCGTGATGAAAAGCGGCTTTACCATGATTGAAGGTTAACGTGGGCGCGCGCAGAGTCAAAATCAGGCGAAAGCCGTTAAAATGCCAGCGGCAGTGCCACCATAGTCCAGCCTAGCCGAGGTTAAAGAGTCGCGCGACGCGCTTTGCCGCGCGCGCGATTCGCTCCAACGCTTATTGTCAGGCGAGTTCGACCAAGTTCACTTCATACCCGGACTGGCGGATCGCCGCGATCAGCCGGTCAAGATGCGCCCGGTCACGGGTTTCGCATTCGATATCAGTGATCAGCCCCTTGGCGGGCAGGGTGGTGAAGACGCGCTGGTGATAAACTTCGATGATATTCACGCGTTCGGCATCGAACACGCGGACGAGATTGAACAGCGCGCCCGGTTGATCCTGCAACCGCACCCGCAGCCGCGCAAGCCGACCCGATCGCGCCAGATCGCGCAGCAGGACATTGGCGAGCAACCGCGTATCGATATTGCCGCCGCACAGCGTGATGCCCACGGTCTTGCCCTTGAATCGCTCCGGATGCTGGAGCAGTGCGGCAAGGCCAGCCGCGCCCGCGCCCTCGACAACGGTTTTTTCGATCTGGAGCAGCAGGCTCACGGCCTTTTCCAGATTGCGTTCGCTCACCAGCAAAATGTCGTCGACCAGCGCTTCCACCATCGTCGCAGTGATCGTGCCGGGTTCCTTGACCGCAATGCCCTCGGCCAGCGTATCGCCAGCACAGGGCATGTCGGTGCCGTTGATGCGGTTATACATTGACGGAAACAGCTCCGCCTCGACCCCGATCACTTCAATCTGCCGACCGCTGGCGCGAGCAACGGTCGCCATGCCGGAAATCAGCCCGCCGCCGCCGATTGGCGTGACGATCGTGTCGATTGCGGGCACGTCCTCCAGCATCTCGATCGCGACGGTGCCTTGGCCTGCGATGATGCGGGGATCGTCGAACGGGTGGACGAAGGTGAAGCCGCGGGCTGCCTCCAGTTCACGGGCATGGGCATAGGCGGCGTCGAAGGTTTCGCCGAACAGGATCACGGTCGCGCCGTGCCCTTCGGTTTGCGTGACCTTCACCGTCGGCGTGGTGGTGGGCATCACGATGGTGGCGGGAATGCCGAGCCGATTGGCGTGATAGGCGAGGCCCTGTGCATGATTGCCCGCCGATGCCGCGATCACGCCGATCACCTGCGGGTCGAGCTGCATCAGCGTGTTGAGCGCGCCGCGTTCCTTATAGGCCGCGGTGAACTGGAGGTTCTCAAACTTCAGATACACCGTCGCGCCGGTCATGTCCGACAGCGTCTTGCTGATCAGCGTGGGGGTGCGGACGAGGGAGGGCGCGATGCGGGCATGCGCGGCGCGGACGTCGTCGATGGAAACGGGCAGCGGCGACAACGGCGCGCCAAGGGGATCAGTAGCCATGGCCACGGCCCCTAGACCATCTGGCGTGACGAAGGAACACGCCTTATGCGGCTATCCTATGGCACATATCGCATTCATCGGCACCGGCATCATGGGCGGCCCCATGGCGCGTCATCTGGCGGCGGCGGGGCACAGCCTGACCGTCTATAACCGCACCCTCGCCAAGGCGGAGGCCTGGGTCGACGCGCATGGCGGCGCGGTGGCGGAGAGCCCGGCGGCGGCGGCAGTGGGCAAGGACGCGGTGATCGCGTGCGTCGGCAATGACGATGATCTGGCGCTGGTGACATTGGGCACCGACGGCGCGTTTGCCGCGATGCGCGATGATGCGGTGTTTATCGATCACACCACAGTTTCCGCCGATATCGCCCGGCGTCTGGCGGCAGCGCGCGCGCTGGTGGTCGATGCGCCGGTATCAGGGGGCCAAGCGGGCGCGGAAAACGGCAAGCTGTCAATCATGTGTGGCGGCAGCGACGCAGCGATGGCGGCGGCGGAACCGCTGATGGCGGCCTATGCGCTGCGCATCGTGCATGTCGGCGGGCCGGGGGCGGGGCAGCAGACCAAGATGGTCAACCAGATTGCGATTGCCGGGGTGCTGCAGGGCCTGAGCGAAGCACTGCGTTTTGCGCAGGCGAGCGACCTCGATTTGGCGCGCGTGTTCGAAGCGATTTCGGGCGGCGCGGCGCAAAGCTGGCAAATGGTCAATCGCTGGCAGACGATGAGCGAGGACAGTTTCGATTTCGGCTTTGCGGTCGATTGGATGCGCAAGGACCTGGGCCTGGCGATCGACGAAGCCAAGAAGAATGGCGCGACGCTGCCGATGACGGCGATGGTCGATCAATTCTACGCCGATGTGCAGAAAATGGGCGGCG
>JAIERC010000297.1 GCA_019747165.1 Sphingomonas sp.
TGGCCCATTTGATGAAATCGGCGACGATCAGGAAATAGCCGGGGAAGCCCATCTTGATGATGACGTCGAGCTCGAACTCCAGCCGGTCACGATAGGCCTGCTGCCAGTTCTCGCCCTCCCCCTTGATCCGCGCCAGCCGCATTTCGAGCCCGGCACGGGCATCGACGCGCAGTGCCTCCTCCTCGGCATCGCGATCTCCGGCAAGACTGGGCAGGATTGGCTTGCGCTTGGGCGCGGCAATTCCACAACGCTGCGCCACCACCAGCGTGTTGGCGATCGCCTCGGGCAGATCGTCGAACAGCTGGCGCATGTCCTTGGCTGGCTTCATCCAGGCATCAGGCGAGCTTTTCGGTCGGTCGTCACTGGCGATGTACGTAGAATTGGCAATGCACAGCATCGCGTCATGCGCTTCGCCGAAATTCTGCTCAGCAAAGCAGCAGGGGTTGGTCGCGACGATCGGCAGATTTCGATCATAAGCGAGATCAAGCAACGATGCCTCTGCCCGCCCTTCAATCTCATCAAGTCGGCGCGTCAATTCAATATAGAGCCGGTCCGGAAACAGCGCCTGGAGACGATCGACATAGGCGAGCGCCGCATCGGGTTGGTCCTCAGCAAACAACCGCGTGAGTCCGCCTTCCCGACCAGCGGTGAGCGCGATCAGGCCGTCACTATGGCCTTGAAGCGCTGCAAAATCGACATGCGGAGCCAGTTCAAGCGGCCGGGCCAAATGTGCCTGCGACACCAGCGCGCATAGATTTTGGTAGCCGTCCTCATCCTGGGCGTAGAGCGCCAGCCAGTCGAGCGGGGCAGCCACGCCTTCGGGCATATCGGGCCGCGCAACGCCGATCATCGCGCCGATGATCGGTTGCACCCCCGCATCCCGCGCCGCATCGGCAAAAGCCATGGCAGCATAAAGGCCATTACGATCGGTGAGCGCTGCCGCCGGAAAGCCAAGCTCTCGCGCACGCTTGGCAATCGCTTTGGGCTCGATCGCGCCATCCAACATCGTGAACGAAGAAAAGATGCGGAGCGGGACGAAACCAGAATGAGCCATGCCAGCGACTATGCGGGCTTCAGCCGATTCGCGAAACTGTCATGAAGCAAGCGGCTGTGGATAAACTCGATCAATCAGCGAGCAGCGCTTCAATGTCTTTTTCGATCTCGGCGGGCGTCGTCTGCGGGCCATAGCGTGTCACCTTCGCACCGCTACGATCGACCAGGAATTTGGTGAAATTCCATTTGATCCCGCGCGATCCCATCAGGCCGGGTGCTGCGTCCTTCAATCGATCGAACAGTGGATCGGCGCTGGAACCATTGACGTCAATCTTGGCGAACACCGGGAAGGTCACGTCATAATTGACGGTGCAGAATTCAGCGATCTCAGCAGGATCACCTGGCTCCTGCGACCCAAACTGATTGCACGGAAAGCCAAGCACCTCAAAACCCTGCACCGCATATTTCCGGTGGAGCGCCTCGAGCCCCTTATATTGCGGGGTGAAACCGCATTTCGACGCGGTGTTGACGATCAGCAGCACCTTGCCGGCATAGGTCGAAAGATCGACCGCCTTGCCATCGGCACCCTTGACCTGAAAATCGGTGATGGCGGTCATGCTACCCTCTCATGTCACTTGAGCAAAAATTGGAGATTCATTTTGATGCCGGCCCATTCGCTGGCAATGATCGAGTAGACGACCAGGTCGCGAATGCGTCCATCGGTGGTTTGATGGTTCCGCAGCACGCCATCGCGCTTGGCCCCCAGCCGCTCGATCGCCGATTGGGACCGCTTGTTGAACCAATCCGTGCGGATCTGGACGACATTGCAGTCCATCGTTTCAAACGCATGGGTGAGCAACATCAACTTGGCCTCGGTGTTTACACCAGTGCGCTGCACCGATTGCGCGTAGAAGGTGCCGCCGATTTCGAGCCGACGATGTGCCACGTTCATCCGCATGAAGCGCGTCATGCCCACAACCCGGCCGGCCGATTCCACCGCAAAGGGCATTGCCCGACCATAATCGCGTTCCGCAAACACTGCCGCCATGAAGGCGTCCGGATCGCGCAGACTGGCGACATTGCTAAAGAATAATTCGGTAATCGCCCCGTCAGCCGCCGCAGCAACCACCGCGTCCCGGTCATCCATTTCCAACGGGCGCAGCGTTACATGCCTGCCGATCAAATGCGGGGCGGTTTTCCAAACCTCTGCCGCAGCCATTAGCCCAGCTTTCCCTCATGCAGCCGGACTACCCGGTCCATCCGCATCGCCAGCCGCTCATTATGGGTCGCGATCAGCGCTGAAGAGCCCTCTTCGCGCACCAGTCGCAGCAGCTCGGCCATCACGATATCGGCGGTTGCCTCGTCGAGGTTGCCGGTGGGTTCATCGGCGAGCACCAGCGCCGGCTTATTGGCCAGCGCGCGGGCGACCGCCACCCGCTGCTGTTCGCCGCCGGATAACTGGCTGGGGCGGTGCGTCAGCCGATGCCCGAGCCCAAGCGCGGTGAGCAGCGTGGTCGCACGTGATTCTGCCTGGGGGCGCGTTTCCCCGTGGATCAGCAGCGGCAGCACGACATTTTCGGTGGCATTGAAATCGGGCAGCAGATGGTGGAACTGATAGACAAAGCCCAGAAAATCGCGGCGCACCAGCGTGCGGCCATGGCTATCGAGCCGCGCCGCTTCGGTGCCCGCAATCCGGATCGATCCGCCAAAGCCGCCTTCAAGCAGGCCAACTGCCTGGAGTAGCGTCGATTTGCCTGATCCCGATGGCCCTAACAGCCCAACAATCTCGCCGTTAGCCACGGTGATGTCGATCCCACGCAGGACGTGGATCGTCTCGCCGCCCTGAACAAAGCTGCGCGTCAGGCCCGAGGTTTGCAGCACGGGTTCACTCATAACGCAGCACCTGGACTGGATCGGTATTGGCCGCCTTGAAGGCTGGATAGAGCGTGGCTAGAAAACTCAGCACCAGCGCCATGGCGGCAATCACGACAATCTCGATCGGGTTGGGCTTTGATGGCAGCTCAGTCAGAAACCGGATCGATGGATCCCACAGATTTTGCCCTGTTACCTTTTGGATAAACCAGACAACATCCTGCCGGAAAAACAGGAAGACAAAACCGAGCACCAATCCAGCGACCATCCCCAGCGTGCCAATGGTGGTGCCAACCACCATGAAAATCTTGATCAGCCCGCCCCGCGTCGCCCCCATCGTTCGCAGGATCGCAATATCGCGCGTCTTGGCGCGGACCAGCATGATCAGCGATGACAAAATGTTGAATACCGCGACCAGGATGATGATCGATAGCACAGTGAACATTGCGATCCGTTCAACCTCAAGCGCTTCGAACAGTTGTGCATTGAGCTGCCGCCAATCCGCCACCAAGCCGCGACTGCCGACCCGGGCGGCAAAGGGGGCGATGATCGTTCCGACTTGATCGGCGTTGACGGTATCCAGCTCAACCACGCCAACCGCGTCGCCCATCAGCAGCAGGGTCTGTGCGTCGCCCAACGGCATGATCACATAGGCCTTGTCATAATCATACACGCCAATCTCGAAAATGGCGCCGACCGTATAGGAGACGATCCGCGGCACTGTCCCAAAGGGCGTTGTCTGGCCTTGCGGGCTCAGCAGCGAAATCTGGCTGCCGACCTGCGCGCCCAAAGCCTCTGCCAACCTTGATCCAATGCCGATCCGGCCGCTGCCCGGCGTCAGACTGGCAAGCGATCCGCTCAATTCCTTGCCTTTTAGCGTGGCATTCGAGCGGATGTCGGCCACGCGCATCCCGCGAACCAAAATCGCCTCCACCCGGCCATTATAGGTCGCCATTAGCGGCTGCTCGATCAGCGGGGTCGCCTTGGTAATCCCCGGAGTCTCGCGCGCCTGGGCGACGATCTCCTGCCAGTCAGGCAAGCGCCCGCCATAGCCCTGCACAACCGCATGGCCATTTAGGCCGACAATCTTGTCGAACAGCTCTGCGCGAAAGCCGTTCATCACGCTCATCACGATGACCAACGCGGCGACGCCAAGCATCACCGCGGCCAGGCTGATCCCGGCAACAAGAAAGATAAACCCTTCCCCCTTGCCGGGCAAAAGATAGCGGCGCGCGATCATCCGTTCATAGCGCGAAAGGAGCATAGTGTGCGGTCCCAAGC
>JAIERC010000162.1 GCA_019747165.1 Sphingomonas sp.
CATCCAGGTCGCCAGCTGATCCCGGCGGCATGACCGAGCGCGACGTCATCGCGCGGATCGCCCCCGGTGTCGCCAGTATTGCGCCCGCCGATTGGGATGCCTGTTCGGGCGCGGACAATCCGTTTCTTGCCCATGCCTTTCTCTCAATCCTCGAAGAATCGGGTAGCGTTTCGCCGCGCGCTGGCTGGCAATCAATCCCCATCGTCATCGATGGCGCTGACGGCAAACCGGCGGCGATCGCGCCAGCCTATGCCAAGGGTCACAGCCAGGGCGAATATGTCTTCGACCATGCCTGGGCGGATGCCTGGCAGCGCGCGGGCGGTCGCTATTATCCCAAGTTGCAAGTAGCGGTGCCGTTCACGCCGGTGCCCGGTCCGCGCCTCTTGTTGCGCGATACCGCGCTCGGTCCCGCATTGATTGGCGCGCTTGAAGCGGTGACGGTGCAGCAGGGGCTGTCGAGCGCCCACGCCACCTTTGTCAATCCTGACCAACTGCCCCTGTTTGAGGATGCCGGCTGGCTGATTCGTGCCGGCACCCAGTTTCACTGGCGGAATGACGGCTATGGCAGCTTTGACGATTTCCTTGGTGCGCTCGCCAGCCGCAAGCGCAAAGCCATTCGCAAGGAACGCAGTGCCGCAGTGGAGGGGCTGACGATCCGCCATGTCAGCGGTGCCGATCTGACCGAAGCCGATTGGGATGCCTTTTGGGTATTCTATCAGGATACCGGCGCGCGCAAATGGGGGACGCCCTATCTGACGCGACGCTTCTTCTCGCTGCTCGGCGAGCGGATGGCGGACCGGGTGCTGCTGATTCTGGCCGAGCGCGATGGCCGACCGATTGCCGGGGCGCTCAACCTGATCGGCACCGATACGCTATATGGCCGCTATTGGGGCGCGACCGAAGACGTGCCCTTTCTGCATTTCGAGCTGTGTTATTATCAGGCGATTGATGCAGCGATTGCGCGCGGGCTGCAATTCGTGGAAGCAGGCGCACAGGGCGAGCACAAGCTCGCGCGCGGTTATGCGCCTGTTGCAACCTGGTCGGCGCATTTCATCCCGGATGGCAATTTCCGCCGAGCAGTCGCCGATTTTCTGGTTCATGAACGCGAAGCTGTTGCTAGCGACCGGGAGTTTTTGGGCGGCATGACGCCGTTCAGGAAGGCGGCGGCGGGGTAAGCTCTTCGGTCGTCAGCTTGGCGGCGGGCTTGGCATGATCGACCCGGAATACTGCGCTGCGACCGTCGCGCCATAAAGGGATCAGCCCAGCCTCCAGCTTCTTGTCATAAGCGGGTGGCTGGATCAGCCAGACATAATCAAACGCATCGCGCGGGAACAGGGCGAGCGAGCGGGTCACGGGGCGCCACCATTCGCGTGGGCACTGCACATGGGTGACGATTTGCGACGGATCATGCGCAAAACGCCGGGCGGCTTTGTACCGCGTCGTCAGTAACTGCGCGCCGGCCATCGACCATTGATCATTGCTATAGGCCATTCTGCGTTCAAGCGCGATTGCCGGCAGATGCTGTACCCGGCTTAAAAACCACTCGCTGTTGCAGGTTTCACCAACGAAGCTGACCAGCCGGGCACCGATCGGAATATGATCAAGGGCTTTGAGTTGGCGATCATAATTCTGGTCGTAGAGCCAAAAGCTTACGGTGTTTGCAGCAATTCGTACCAGGAAGAAACTTAGCCCGACCAACGCCAATGTTGCCGCGCCGCGTATCGACAGGCCTTTTTTGGGGCGCAGCGCGATCAAGCCGATCGCGATCATGAACGGGGCAAGCCGCATATCGGCATAGGCGGAGCCGAAAACGATTCTGGGCAGCAGGATAAAAACAGCCAACAGAAACAGCGCGGACAGCGCCAAATTGCGGGAATATTCAATATTGGGATCGCGAAATCCCTTGAACAGGATGAGGTAAAGTACTGCTGCTGAGGCGATGTCGAACGCCTGCCAGCGATCACGCAGCACCATCGTCACCCAGCCGGCCTTGGCGCGCCAATTGAACCAGTCGCCGGTCTGGCCGCTGACTCCGCCGCCGGTGCGCCACAGCACCATTAGCCCCATCGGCAGCGCCAGCGGCAGGCAACCGATACACGTCCTGAGCCAAGCATTGAACCAGCGATGGCCACGATCATGTTGGCGGATCAGTTCGGCGGAAAAAGCCAAGACGCCCAACGTCCCCCAACCGAATGTATGGCACAGCCACAACAAGCAGGAGAGCGGGACGAAGATGATCGCGCGCAATCGCAAATGGCCAAGCCGGGCAAGTCGCAGCCACAACGCAAAGGCGTTGAGCGCAAGCGCCATCGACAGCGCGAAATTGACGAACCCGAAGTGGAAGGGAAAATTATAGGCTAGCGGCAGCGCGAACAGCGCCGTGGCGGGGATGCGGCCATGCACTTCGCGGGCGATCCATAACAGCCCGGTGACAACCATCGGCGGGATGCTCAGCACGATCAGCTTGACGGCAAGCTCTAGCCCGAAAATTTTGGCGAGCGGGATGACCAGCAGATCGACGCCGAGATTGCCGATCAGCGACCAGTTGAAATTATACCATTCGCCCAGCCAGCGATGTTGTTCAAAATCAAGCTGGACGCGGTAACGACCCATATGGCCGGGCAGATCAACCAGTGGCGGAATATCCGGCCATAGTAACGGAATTGCCGCCACCAATGCCGCCGCCACCACAAACCAGCGGGTTTGCCACCAATGATGTGCTGTGCTCGGCTCCATCCCTCGGCCTTAGGGCGAGGGACCCAGCCGCTGCAAGCCGCATGTCACTGAATGCGGTAGAAGCGCAGTGGCGTACCCTGCAATGGCAACGGCTTGAGCCACGCCGGAACTTTGCCAGCCTGCAATTGGCTCGCTAGACTATGTGGGTATGTCTTTGTGACAGCAATTTCCTGGAAGTCACCTGGGCAGAAAGCAACATAATCGACCTTCCATCGCCGTGCGATATTTTGAGACGTTTCAGGCGCGCTCAGAAAAATGCGATACATTGCCATATTGCCGCTGTTGTTCCGGTGATAGCCTGGGCCGAGCGTCGAATGATGGGTAGCGCCAATGAAGAAGGCGGCCGTGCTACTACCTGCGGCAACCATCCCCTTGGGATATTTGTCAACATTGCGCCACGTATCCCCCGCACTACACAGCGATAGGATTGTGCGCGAAAAGGCCGGCTCGGCGTTCGGCTTTACAAGCCGGATCAGCCGGTCAGGCAGTTCAAGATATATTAGGCCAGAGCCGAACAACCATGCCGCCACGATCGAAGGAAGTTGCCAAGTTTCCCGCCGTCGCGCCAGAATGACAAGCCCGGCTAGCACGGGCGCACCCAGCGGGGTGCCGATATAGGTGCCACGCGTCTGAACCATCACCACCAAGCCTGAGACGAGCACAACGGCAATGATCGGCAACAGCACCGGCCAGCGCTGCCGTTCGCGAGCAAATAGCCATATTGAAGCCAAACACGCCGCGATCAAGACGCCTCCGATTGCAATGGCGCGCGTGATTTGAGGCTGAACAAAAAGGCCGTTGGCCTCATCGATAAAGGGAATAAAATTGGCGAGCAGAAACGGATCGACCTTACCATAGGGGCCAGCTATGCACGCGGGGAAGGCCAGCAGCGTGCCAGCGAGTGCGGCAGCCCCAGCCCCCGCGCCCGCCAAAAGCCTGGTGCGCAAATCGGTCAAGACAGGCGTAGACAGCGCAAGCGCGACTAAGGCTAAACTCACCGCGAGCGTGCCTGTCGATGAGGCTGGCGTAAAGGCATCGCAAAGCTGCGCTGTCCAATAATTCGGGCGCAGGAACAGCAGACATAAGACAGTTGTCGTTGTCAGTCCCGCAGCGAAGCCGACCAATCGGCCGCGTTCGTCCATTCCTCGCACGACCCAGAGAAAGGCCGTGACGGAAACCAGAACGGCAATCTGCGGCACTGTCTCAAGCCCCACCACGAGGCTGATGCCCGTTAGGACGCCGGCAACAACGCCAGCATAAAGGCTCGGGGATCGCATCAGGCACAGGACAATTCCCTGGATCAGCACGACTTGAAGTGCATGATGATCGATTCGGCCGGGTACAAATATAGTGGTTCCGGGGTAGGCAAGCCCAGTCAATACCGCCGCCACTAACCCAGCTGACGGTCCCCAAAGTCGAC
>JAIERC010000136.1 GCA_019747165.1 Sphingomonas sp.
TCCTTGGCCGCATCCTGACCGGCCTGGTGTTTTCGGGCTCGGTCAAGACCAACATGCCGATCCACGCGCTCGATCCTGAGGGCAAGATCGTCGAAACCGGTCGCGCGTCGAAGATCATGGCGTTTCGCGGCCTCGAACGCCTGCCGGTCGATGAAGCCAATGCTGGCGACATCATCAGCTTGGCCGGCCTGACGATCGCGACCGTCGCCAACACGATCTGCGACCCATCGGTCTCTGAGCCGCTGCACGCGCAAGCGATCGATCCGCCGACGTTGTCGATGCGTTTTGCTGTCAATGATTCGCCGATGGCGGGGCGTGAGGGCACCAAGGTGACGAGCCGCATGATCCGTGACCGCCTGTTCCGCGAAGCCGAATCGAACGTCGCGATCAAGGTGACCGAGAGCGATGACCGCGATAGCTACGAAGTGGCTGGCCGCGGCGAATTGCAGCTCGGCGTGCTCATCGAAACGATGCGCCGCGAGGGTTTCGAACTCGGCATCAGCCGCCCGCGCGTGCTGTTCCAGGAAGACGAGAACGGCCAGAAGACTGAGCCTTATGAGACGGTCATCATCGACGTGGACGAAGAATATTCGGGCACGGTCGTCGAGAAGATGAACATCCGCAAAGCCGAGCTGACCGATATGCGCCCCTCGGGCGGTGGCAAGACGCGCATCACCTTCAGCGCACCGTCGCGCGGGATGATCGGCTATCACGGCGAATTCTTGTCCGACACGCGCGGCACCGGCATCATGAACCGGCTGTTCGAGAAATACGGCCCCCACAAGGGCAAGATTGAAGGCCGCAAGAACGGCGTGCTGATCTCCAACGGTTCGGGTGAGGCCAATGCCTATGCGCTCGGCCCCTTGGAGGAGCGCGGCGTCATGATGGTCGCGCCCGGCGAGGCGCTATATGAAGGCATGATCATTGGCGAGAATGCCAAGACGGACGACCTTGAGGTCAACCCGATGAAGGCCAAGGCGCTGACCAACTTCCGTGCGTCAGGCGGCAAGGACGACGCGATCCGCCTGACCCCGCCCTGGCGGCTGACGCTGGAGCAGGCGATTGCCTATATCGACGATGACGAACTCGTTGAAGTCACGCCCAAGTCGATCCGCCTGCGCAAGCGCTATCTTGACCCGAATGAGCGCAAGCGCGCGAGCCGGGCAAAGGCCGCTTAACGAATTGCGATCCTGGCCACGCCCCTCTCCCTAACGGGGAGGGGCTTTGGCCTTGGCGTATGATTTTTTAGGAGCAGCGTCGCTAGTCCTGAGTAATCCGCATTGTCGAAATGGGTGCCAGCCGATCCGTGGCTTGGCACAATGATGCCGTGCCACGCGACCTAAGGACGGGTGACGCGCGCGCTGGACCGGGCTATCGCGTCAGGCGATGATCAATAAAGATGCTCTTGCCTTCGCTGTCGCTTCGGGCGGAATCTTCACCTATTCGGTGATGGATGCGTTGATTAAGGGGCTTAGCATCACGAGCGGGGCCTATAGCGCGGTCTTGTGGCGATCACTGGTTGGGGTGATGTTGCTGGGGGTGTTCTTCGTCGCGCGGCGACGGCCCTGGCCTGGCCTGGCAGCCTTCAAACTCCATGCGATGCGCGGCGGCACGGCGGGCATTTCGGTGTTGCTGTTTTTTTGGGGGTTGGTGCGCGTGCCCATGGCCCAAGGCGTCGCGCTGACTTTTCTCGCGCCGTTGATCGCGCTGTATTTTGCAGCGGCACTGCTCGGCGAGACGATCCGGCGCACCGCGATTTTGGGATCAATTGTTGCCAGCTTTGGCGTGCTCGCGATTGCCGCCGGAGAAGTGCAGGCCCAGGCATCGACGGCGCATGTTCTGGGCTCTGTCGCGATCTTCGCCGCCTCGATTTTCTATGCGTACAGCCTGATTTTGCTGCGGCAGCAGGCGCAGGTCGCCGATCCGCTTGAGGTCGCGCTGTTCACCAGCGTTGTGCTTAGCGGCTTTTTACTGATCGGTGCCCCCTGGTTCGCGACCATGCCGACGACAGGACAATTGCCGGCAATTGGTGCGGCGGCGGTTTTGGGGTCTGTTTCGGCAATGGCACTCGCCTGGGCCTATGGCCGGGCAGAAGCGCAGGTGCTTGCTCCTGTTGAATATTCCGCCTTTATCTGGGCGGCGATTCTTGGTTTTCTGTGTTTTGGTGAACGGGTTTCGCTGTTTACGGTTGCTGGGACAGTGTTGATCATTGCCGGTTGCCTGGTCGCTATCCGCGGACCAGTCGCAGCCGCCCCCCAAACGGAAGCTGCCGCATGACGCTGATGATCCGCCCTGCTGAACCCAAGGATGTGCCAACCGTCCTCCATTTCGTCCGGGAACTGGCCGATTATGAAAAGGCGATCGAAAAGGTCGTGGCAACCGAGGCCTTGCTTCACGCCGCGATGTTCTCCGCAACGCCGGCCGCAGAGGCATTAATCGCCGAAAAGGACGGCAGTCCCGTGGGATTGGCGCTGTTTTTCCACAATTTCTCGACCTGGACGGGGTGGCGTGGCCTTTATCTGGAGGATTTGTACGTCACACCCGCCGCCCGTGGCCAGGGGGTCGGCAAGGCGTTGCTCAAGCATCTGGCCGCGCTTGCCGTAGAGCGAGGCTGTACCCGGTTTGAATGGCAAGTGCTGACCTGGAACACGCCGGCGATTGATTTTTACCAGGCAATGGGTGCCGAAGTGATGGAGGAATGGCGCACCTGCCGCGTATCGGGCGAGGCGCTGACTCGGTTAGCCGCGAAGGATTGATCAAGATGCTGGCAATCCGCCGCGCCACGCAAGACGATATCCCTGAAATTCATCGCCTCCTCTTGGCCTTTGGGCGGCATTGGCAGCGTGAGGAGTGGGTTTCTGGGACGCAGGCGGCGCTCGACACGGCGTTGTTCGGGCTGGACCATCGGGGCTTCGCGCATGTTGCTGAGCTCGACGGTAAGGTTGTCGGGATGGCGCTTTGGTATCTGACTTTCAGTTTCTGGTTAGCCGAACCGGTGCTGTTTCTGGAGGATCTGTATGTCGATGAACCAGCACGCGGTAGCGGTGCTGGCGAAGCATTGCTGCGCACGCTTGCCGCAGAGGCGCTTGATCGCGGCTGTGCATGGATGGACTGGATCGTGCAAACCGACAATGAAGCCACCAAGCGCTTTTATGCGCGACATGGCGGGGCCCACAATGCCGACTTTGATTTGTGGCGGATGGAGGGCGATCAACTGCGGGCATTGGCCGAGCGCGGCTGATGGCGGTTGATGCTGGCCTGATTGCGTGGATCGACGAGGCGCTTGCCCCGATCGGCCAGCTCAGCAAGCGAGCGATGATGGGCGGCGCGACGCTCTATCTGGATGGAACGATATTTGCGATCGTTGCTGATGATCAACTCTGGTTCAAGGCCGATGCGGAAAGCGATGCGCTTTGGGATGCCGCCGGTTGCCCGCGCTTCACCTTCAGCATGGGGGAGGGGCGCGAAGGGTCGATGAATTATCGCCGTGCGCCCGACGATGTCTATGACGACCCTGATTCGATGCGAGAATGGGCCGCGATCGGCATTGCTGCGGGGCAGCGGGCACCGGCCCGCAAACCCCGCCGCAAAGGTTAGGCCGAAGCTTTTTCGGCGGCGGCGCGTTCAATCGCTTCAAGCACGATCTTCCGCGCTTCCTCTGCACCGCCCCATTTGCCGACCCGGACCCATTTTTTTGGCTCCAAGTCTTTGTAATGAGTGAAAAAATGCTCAATTTGCTGCATCACAATCTCGGGCAGATCATGATGTTCATCGACATTGGCATAATAGGGAAAGGTTGCGTCCACGGGCACGGTCAGCAGTTTTTCGTCGCCACCGGCTTCGTCTTCTAGGAACAGCACCGCGATTGGCCGAACGCGGACGATGCAGCCCGGAATGAAGGGCGAGCGCGCCACAACCAGCGCGTCGAGCGGATCGCCATCGGGCGACAGTGTGTGCGGAATGAATCCGTAATTGGCCGGATAGCGCATCGGCGTGTGCAAGATGCGATCGACAAAGAGGGCGCCTGATTTCTTGTCGAATTCATATTTCACCGGCTCACCGCCGACCGGCACCTCAATAATGACATTGAGGCTGTTGGGCGGATCATCGCCGACCGGGATCATGTCGATTCGCATAACGTCTAACTCTTCCTACTTGGCTG
>JAIERC010000280.1 GCA_019747165.1 Sphingomonas sp.
GCCGCAACGCCCGCCAGTTCATCACGCCCGCCAGCCTGAAGAACGCGATCGTCGCTGGCACGGCAACGGCGGGATCCACTAACTTGATCCTTCATCTCCTCGCCATCGCGCGCGAAGCCGGGATTGGCGAAGACCAGTTTGCGATCGATCTGTTCGACGATATCTCGCGCAGCACGCCCGTAATCGCCGATCTCAAGCCCGGCGGTCGTTTCATGGCACCCGATATGTCAGCGGCGGGCGGCACCGCGTTGCTTGGTCGCCGCTTGATGGAAGCAGGGTTGATCACAGATGCGCCGACGGTGACCGGCAAAAGCCTGTTCGATTATTTCCGCGACGCCACCGAAACGCCCGGCCAGCAAGTAATTCTGTCGGCCGATCATCCGCTAAAGCCACGCGGTGGCTATGGCATTCTTTACGGCAATATCGCGCCCGAAGGCTGTGTCGTGAAGCTCGCCGGGCATGAGCGGATGCAGCATGAAGGCCCGGCCAAGGTGTTTGACGGCGAAGAAGCGGCTTTTGCCGCCGTGTCGGCTGGTCAGATCGAACCGGGCGATGTCGTGGTGATCCGTGGCGAAGGGCCGGTGGGCGGCCCCGGTATGCGCGAAATGCTGGGCGTGACCGCTGCCATTCAGGGACGCGGGCTTGGCGATAGCGTCGCGCTGGTCACCGACGGGCGCTTTTCCGGCGCAACCTATGGCTTCATGGTCGGCCATATCTCGCCTGAAATGGCCCGCGGCGGCCCGATCGGCCGGCTGCGGACGGGCGACACGATCGTCATTGATGTGGAAGGCCGCACGATTTCGACCGATGCCGATCTCGACGCGCGGCCCCCTGCCCCGCCACTGGCCCGGAAAGTTACCGGGGCCTATGCCAAATATGCCGCCCTTGTTGGTTCAGCCTCGCAGGGTGCCGTGACCAGCGGGGCATGATGCTCAGTTAGTGCCCGGCACCTGATCCTGCAGCGCTGCATCGGCCAAGTCAGCGGCGCGGCGACGGCGCATCGCTACCTCCACGGCGCGCTCGACTTGTGGCCGCGTGCCAGCCAACGCATTGCGACGGCACTTCCTGATCAGCATCTGTTCCTGCAATCCATTACTGTCCATCACATTGCCGCACACGGCGGTAATCGCACGCTTGATCCGCGCCTCGAGCATATTGCGACCTTGATCGGAAGAGAGGTCCAAGCCTTCGAAACTGACGGCCATTTTCCTTGGCGTTTCGTCGTAGAAGGACGCTCTATTGGCATAGGCTGCGAAGCCTGCGGCAAAAATAAGGGTCAACAGGCCGATAAAGGCCAGCACATTCCTCGTCATAACTATCGCCCTCTGATAAGACGACCGGCATTTGTTGATCCCGGTTCGTCGTCGATCCGGACATCCGGTCGGCACGCCCCTAGCATCGGAGCAACTTCATTCCGGCGACGTTTGGGCGTCTGTTCGCAGTCGCAGCAATGACTCATCGGTGACAGTTACACCGGTTCCCCGAATTGGATGCTTGCTGTCCGGCCAGCGGCACTGCAACGCCATAGCGAATCGCAAAAAGGCAGGGCCGATTAGTGGGCTGGATCACCCTTACGGGGCACGAAATGCAGGGCACCAGCGATTGCCGCCCCCACCACAAGGCCAATAATCGCCGATCCAATCGCCCCGACCAGCCATTCCACCAGCCCGGCCATCATCGGCATGGCCGCTGCTGCGCCATGCGCTGCGCCGTGCACCAGATGCGGAATGGCCTCCAGGTGGAAGACCTCAAGCCCGTGGATGATGATGCCGCCGCCGACCCACAGCATCGCCACCGTCCCGATCGTCGCCAGGGCTTGCAGCAGCAACGGCATCGCCTTGACCAGCCCGCGACCGATCGCGCGCACCATCGGCGGCTCGCGCCGGGCAAGGTTCAGGCCGACATCGTCCATCTTCACGATGATCGCAACCACGCCATAGACGCCAATTGTCAAAACGACGCCAACCACAGCCAGCACGGTTGCCTGCATGGCGATCGCCATCACCGGCAAGCCAGCCAAGGTGATCGCCATAATCTCTGCCGACAGAATCAGATCGGTGCGGATAGCGCCCGATACCTGGCGATCTTCAAGCGCGCGTGGATCGGTTATCGCGACGGCTTCGCTGCCATGATCGGCGCCGGTAAGGGCTGCGATGATCTTTTCCGCCCCCTCAAAACACAGATAGGCGCCGCCCAACATCAAGATCGGCGTAATCGCCCAGGGCGCAAAATAGCTGAGCACCAATGCCGCTGGCAGCAGAATCAAAATCTTGTTGCGCATGGAACCCAATGCGATCTTGCCAATGATCGGCAATTCGCGATCCGGCGTCAGGCCAATCACATAGCTTGGCGTGACGGCGGTATCATCGATGACGACACCGGCTGCTTTAACGCCGGCCTTGCCAGCCGCACCCGCGACGTCATCAACCGACGAGGCTGCCAGTTTTGCAATCGCCGCGATATCGTCGAGTAATGCTACCAAGCCACCTGGCATGTCCGAATCCCCCCAAGACGCGAACTCGCGTCTTCATTCCTTAGCGATCTGTAGCGCCTGCGCAAAAGCCTGTGATCCAATGGGCGAAGGGTTTTTCGAGACAGCGAGTTGAAGTAAGAGACGTCCAGATCCGGTAAGGAGTTCCCCATGCGCTTGCCCTTGTTGATTGCCGCCATTGCAGCGCTGGGCGGCGCAGCCATTGCCCAGAACGCCAGTTCATCAGCCATCCCCGACGCGATGACCCCGGCACCGGCCCCGCCAGCTGGCCAACGCGGCACCGTAATGCAGGCCTGTCGCGCGGACTTCCAATCACTCTGTGCCGGGATGGTCCCGGGCGATGGCAAGTTTGGCCCGTGCATCCGGGCGAACCGCGACAAAGTATCACCGAGCTGCCAGGCAGCGCTGCAAACCCTGCGCGGCACCCAGCGGCCAGGCCTGACACCCCAGCCGCAACCAGCCCAACAATAATCTCAGGCAGCCAGCAGTCCGGCGCGCGTCTCGGCGATTTGTTGAGCGAACACCGCTGGCTGATGTAGCGCGCGGGCGACAATCAGCGCCCCTTCAATTCGGCTGATTGCAGAACTGGCGGCCGCCTGTGCTGATTCTGCTGATGCGCCAGTATCGACCAGCATCGCTTCAAGCGCCGCCAGCCAATCCGCAAGTGCTGCCGCCAGAATATCCCGCACCGGCGGTGGGGCACCGGCCATTGTCATGCTGGCGATCAGGCACGGGGCCTGGCCATCACGGAATAGGGTTTCAACGCCTGCCAACATTGCGGCAGTGCGGTGTTCGCGATCGCCGGTTGCATTGAGCGGTGCAATCACATTTGCCCTGACCCAGTCGACCGCTGTGCGCGCGACCGACTGCGCCATATCGTCTTTACCGCCTGGAAAATGGTAATAAAGGCTCGATCGGCCAAGCCCAGTCTGCCGCGAGATATCGCCAATCGACACGCCCTGAAAGCCAAGGGTGCGGAACATTTCGTACAATGTTGCGATCAACGCATCGCGCGGAGTTTCGGAATCGCTGGCAGCCATAACGCCTCCATCCTCCCAAAACGCTTCCCGCCGCAAGCCCAAAGGCTTACGGCGGGCAGGCTCGTTGCGGTTCCGCCGCCTCAGGCGGCAATTGCCGCGACAGGGAAGTCGACTTCGGTGCCGAACACTTCGTTGACATAATTGGTCAGCGTGTTGAGCGCGACATGGGCGACAATTTCGACGAGCTGAGCATCGGTGAAACCAGCGGCGCGGACTGCGTCGAGATCAGCTGTGCTGACCTGACCGCGCGTCTCAGTAACATGCTTTGCAAAGGCGACAGCGGCGTTGGCGGCAGCGTCAGTCGAACCACCGCGACGATTGGCCTCGATTTCCTCATCGCTCAATTTGACAAGGTTCTTGGCGATATAGCCATGGGCCGAATTACAATAGGTGCAGTGGTTTACATTGGCGACCGCCAGCGCGATCCGTTCGCCGGTCTTGGCACCGAGCGTGCCCTTGCCCAGCGCGCCGCTGAGGCCAAGAAAGCCTTCAAGCGCGGCTGGGCTGGTCGAAACCAAGCGGAACAGATTCGGTACTGAGCCAAGCTGGCCCTGCACCTTGGCGAGGAAAGGCTGTGATGCAGCAGGGGCGGTGTCGATCGAGTCAGGATAAGAAATGCGTGCCATGGAGAAGATCCTTTGATTGATGCGTGTCCGCGTCACTG
>JAIERC010000309.1 GCA_019747165.1 Sphingomonas sp.
GGCCTGACAGCATCCGCGCGATGGGGCTGAAGGACGCCGCCAAGGAACGCATGATCGCCGCCGGGGTGCCGGTGACCCCCGGCTATCTGGGCGCAGACCAATCGCCCGACGTGCTCGCGGCGGAAGCGGGCAAGGTCGGCTATCCCGTGCTGATCAAGGCGGTCGCCGGTGGCGGCGGCAAGGGGATGCGCCGCGTGGACGACGCCGCCGATTTCGCCGACGCGCTGGCCAGCTGCAAGCGCGAGGCCGCGTCGAGTTTCGGCGATGACCGGGTGCTGATCGAGAAATACATCCTTTCGCCGCGCCACATCGAAGTGCAGGTGTTCGGCGACACCCATGGCAATGTCGTCCACCTGTTCGAGCGCGATTGCAGCCTCCAGCGCCGCCACCAGAAGGTGATCGAGGAAGCCCCCGCGCCGGGCATGTCCGAGGAAACCCGCGAAGCGATCTGCGCGGCGGCCGTACGCGCGGCGAAGGCGGTCGATTATGTCGGCGCGGGCACGATCGAGTTCATCGCCGATGCGAGCGAAGGGCTCCGCGCCGACCGCATCTGGTTCATGGAAATGAACACCCGGCTGCAGGTCGAGCATCCGGTGACCGAGGAAATCACCGGCGTCGATCTGGTCGAATGGCAGTTGCGCGTCGCGAGCGGGGAGGCGTTGCCCAAGCGGCAGGACGAGCTGAGCATCAACGGCTGGGCGATTGAGGCGCGGTTATATGCGGAAAATCCCGCGACCGGGTTTCTTCCCTCGATCGGTGCACTGGAACATTTGCAGCTACCCGACTTCGTCCGCGTCGAGACCGGCGTCGAAGAAGGGGGCGAGGTCTCGCCATTCTATGACCCGATGATCGCGAAAATCGTCGTCCATGAAGCCTCCCGGGGATCGGCTTTCGAGGAATTGTGGGAGGCTGTGACTGACATCGAGGTCTGGCCGGTTCGGACAAATGCTGGATTTCTCGCGCGACTATGTCTTGACGATGACGTTCGCGCCGGTTCGCTCGATACTGGCTTAATAGGCCGCCGTGGTGAATCGTTGACCATCCCGCCACCACCCGTTGGAGACCATCTGCGCGAGGCTGCTAGCGCGCTCACCGCGCGCCGTCCCAAGGGGGTATGGGAGCATCTCGTCGGCTTCCGTTCGAATGCAGCGTCAAGCGCCATCGTGCGCATCATCGATGAAGGCGGCACCACCTATTTGGTCGATTCCGTTATCCCCGCTGAAGATGATGTTCAGGACGAAGTTGTCAGCTTCTTTCTAGGCGAAGGGCGCAGCTTTCGATTGTCGGAGCCGCGCGGCAGCGGCACCGCGTCGGCCGCCGACGGCGCGATCCTCGCCCCCATGCCGGGCCGCGTCACGGCGGTCGATGTCGCGGCAGGCGATGTCGTCACCAAGGGCCAGCGGCTTGTGACGCTCGAGGCAATGAAGATGGAGCACAGCCTGACCGCGCCCTTCGACGGGACGATCGAGGAACTCAACGCCACCGCTGGCGGGCAGGTGAGCGAGGGCACGGTGCTGGTGAAGGTGGTGCGGGTGAAATAAAACCCTCACCGTCACCCTGAACTTGTTTCAGGGTCCATCGTGCCACAGGCGCGGACGGAACTGGTTGCGCGTCGGATGCTGAAACAAGTTCAGCATGACGAATAAGAAGACAAAATGTGGGAGAGAGCCAAATGTCCTTCGATTTCACCAACAAGAACGTCATCGTCTTTGGCGGTACATCGGGCATAAACCTAGGCATCGCCAAGTCGTTCGCGCGCGCCGGTGCCAATCTGGCGGTGGCCAGCCGCAGCCAGGACAAGGTCGATGCCGCCGTCGCCCAACTCCATGGCGACAAGCAGGCACTGGGATACAGCCTCGACGTCCGCAATTTCGATGCGGTCAAAGCCGCGATCGAGCATTTCCGCGCAGAACGCGGCACCATCGACGTGCTGATATCGGGCGCGGCGGGTAACTTCCCCGTCCCCGCTGCCGGTCTCTCCCCCAATGGCTTCAAGTCGGTGCTGGAGATCGACACGCTCGGCACTTTCCACGTCATGCGCGCCGCCTATGAGCACCTCACCAAGCCGGGGGCGAGCATCATCAACATCTCCGCTCCGCAGGCCTGGATCCCGATGGCAATGCAAATCCATGTCTGCGCCGCCAAGGCGGGCGTCGACATGATCACCAAGACGCTGGCGATCGAATGGGGGCGTGAGGGTGTGCGCGTGAACAGCGTCTCGCCCGGCCCGATCGACGGCACCGAAGGCATGGATCGCCTCGCCCCCACCCCGGAAGCCAAGGCCGCGTCGGCGCGCGCGGTGCCGCTGGGGCGGCTCGGCACGGTCGATGATGTGGCGGACGTGTGCCTGTTTCTGGCCAGCGATTATGCGCGCTATGTTAGCGGCGTCGTGCTGCCCGCCGATGGCGGCTGGACGGCAGGGCGCGGGTTCGGCGCTTTGGGGGGGTGATCAATCACCCCTCCCCTTTATGGGAGGGGCTTGATCGGTGAGTAGCTCTTCAGGGGATAAAACCAATGCCCGGCAAATATTACGACGAATGGCAGATCGGCGAGACCATCGAACACCCGCTTCGCCGCACGGTGACCGAGACCGACAATCTGCTGTTCTCGACGATGACGCACAACCCGCAGCCGCTCCACCTCGATGCAGAGGCTGCACGCGCCAGCGAGTTCGGCCAGATCCTCGTCAACGGCACCTTCACTTTCAGCCTGATGGTCGGCATCACGGTGGCGGAAACGACGATGGGCACGCTCGTCGCGAACCTTGGTTATGACAAGCTGGTGATGCCCAAGCCGGTGTTCATCGGTGACACCCTCCACGCGACCAGCGAGGTCACCGATCTGCGCGAGAGCAAGTCGCGGCCCGAGGCGGGGCTGGTGACGTGGAAGCACCGCATGATAAACCAGCGGGGTGAGGTGGTGTGCGAATGCCTGCGCACGGCGTTGCTGAAGAAGCGGCCCGCCTGATTTATGTAGCGTTCGCTACATTTTTGTGGTTGAAGACTCCCGGACAACAGGGAGGGCATCCCCATGAGCGGCATTTGGCGGGTTTGGCTGAACGCGATGTGCGGGATTGTCGTGCTGTTCGGGCTGATTATGGCGGGGGGTGCCCTGCCCCAAACCGAACTCCCAGCGCGGCTCCTCTTCGAGTGGCAGCATCAAGGACCACTGGCGATAGATCAGGCGGCGCGAGTCACGCTTGGGGTGTTGGGTGGCGTGATGTGCGGCTGGGGCGTGACGCTTTATGCCGCGATCCAGGCTGCGCAGATGCTGGGCCAGTCGGCGGACCGCATCTGGCGGCTGATCCTGGCCAGCATCCTGTTCTGGTTCATCGTCGATTCGTCGCTATCGATCGCGACTGGTTTTGCGCTCAACGCGCTGATGAATGTCGCTTTTCTTGTCGGCTATGTGCTGCCAATCACGGCAAGCGGCGTGCTCAGACGGTAAAGCTTTCCCCACACCCGCACGCGCCCTTGGCGTTGGGGTTTTCGAAGGTGAAGCCAGCGGCGAAATCATCCTCCACCCAATCCATCTTGCTGCCGACCAGATACAGGATCGATCCGCCATCGACGAACAGCGTGCCACCAGGCGTGTCGATGCGTTCGTCAAAGGCCTTGGCTTCGCTGACATAATCGACCGAATAGGCGAGCCCCGAACAGCCGCGGCGCGGGGTGGAGAGCTTGACGCCGATTGCCCCTTCGGGCGCGCGCGCCATCAGCTCGGCGATGCGGGCCTCGGCACCGACGGTCAGGTTGAGCGCGGCGGGGCGCTGGCGGGTTTTCACAACGGTCATTTCTTTGGCTCTCTGGTGATCTCAATACCCTGCTTCATCGCTTCAATCGAAATGTTCAAACCGGCAGATGAGGGCATAACATTCTCTATCAGCTTCCCTGCACCGTCACTACCGTTAGCCCGACACATTGATGCGGCGACGGCACCCACAAAATTGGCTTTTTCGGGCGTTAACACGCCGTCTTTCGAAAGTTGTATGATAAGCGCGTTAGCGAGATTTAAGCTAGCGAGGGCGGCGTCGGCTGGTGAAACGATTAGCTTCTCTTCAGACATCACAGCATGCCCATTTCCAACCGGGCCTCGTCGCTCATCTTGGCTGGGTCCCAGGCGGGCTCCCAGACCAGATTGACCTCGGCCGAGCCAACCCCCGGCACCGCGCCGACGCGGATTTCCACCTCGGCAGGCATCG
>JAIERC010000244.1 GCA_019747165.1 Sphingomonas sp.
CCACGCCGAGATCGCACAGCGCCTCGACAAGGATATCGGCTCCGGATTTCTCGGTCATCAGTCGTCCTTTGGATTATTGCAGCGTAATAAAATTATGCGAAGCGCGCTGTTAGGGGTGTAAAAAATGCAGGTCAACCCTTTTTGCGTAATCTAGTTTCAATTTCGTTGCGTAGACTATTCGATTCTGTCGCGCCATTGGCGGCGCTATAGCGCGAAGGCGCGGTGGCGGCGATGGGTAATTTGGGTGGGCGTGGACCGCGCTGAATTGCTACTGGGCTCGGTTTCCGGTTGGAGGAGGGTCGCTTCCACGAAGGCGGAAGCCGAGGGCGGGCTTTCGGGCCAATTGCGGGCGAATGATCTAACGACAGCTTTGCGCCTAAGTCGTCGCCGCTAAAAAGTGCCGATCCGCGTCCGCAAAAACTGCCATTCTGTCAGGATTGCCGTCAACTCCCTTTGTCATCCGCAGCTGGTACTTTCCAGTCGGTCCGCGTTTTGATTGGCGCCAAAGCCGGGTCCCGCTTCGGCGCGCTTCCACACACGTCGCTGACTGCCACGTTGATTTGTCTGCTCTCAATCGAGGGGTCAGCGAAGGGAATCCATCTCAGCTTCGTTCAAACCATACTTGACGTCCCGGTCGGGTCGCCAAGCAGCATTTGCGAGGAGATGCATATGAAAGTTAACCTTATTGCGTTGATTGCGGCTGGTGCAACCTTGATGACTTGCGCAGCTGCGGAGGCCCGCGAAGGCTGTGGTGTTGGGGCCCATCGCGGCCCCCGCGGTATTTGTCGGCCCAATCGAATAGACGCCGTTGTGGCAGCGCCGGGTTTGCGTGTCGGCGTTTTTTATCCTGGACGCGGCTATTGGTACGGTGGGCGCTATTGGGCGCATCGTTATCGCTGGCACGGTGGATGGCGCTACCGCTGAAAATCCCGTCAGACCGAGGGGGCGCTAACCGTCGCCCCCTTTCCATTTAGCTTAGTGGCTGTCGTTTGTGCTCGGGCAAGGGGTGCGCGAGCAGGAGATCGGGAATATGAACAATACCGTCGCGCGTCGGTTGCTGCTGCCGATGCTGCTTCTCGCCATGTCCGCATGCCAGTCCGGCACATCAGGCGCGCCAAGCGGTGTAACGCCACCCCCGGCGGCGATGACGGTCCCTACGATTGCCAGCTTCACCGCTAGCCCCGGATCGATCACTCCAGGGCAATCGGCCACGCTGAGCTGGCAGGTTACCGGAGCCACACAGATAACGATCGATAACGGCGTCGGCGCGGTTCAGGCTTCGGGTTCTGCGGCGGTGACGCCCGGTCAGACCGTTACCTATCAACTGACGGCCACAAACGGTAACGGCACAGCCAGCCGCCAAGCGACTGTTACGGTAACTGGCAATACAGTGATGGGTCTTGCCGATCCGAATGCGACCTTTAGCGCTTCATATCGCGGCAGCACGATTGATGCGGCGAGCGGGCAAGCGCTAGGCGGCACTGAATTTCGCAACCTTGTGGCCCATAAGGGGCAGTTGTTCGGCGGTCTGGAGGCATTTAATGACAACCCTCCCGCTGGCCAGCCCGTGCAGACCGCGCGGATCGTTATGAAGCCAAGCGCCAGTGCCCCGTGGCGGATCGATCGCAGCTTTGAAGAGCCACTTCCGGCGGGATCGTCTCCGCCAGCTGGACGCCCGCGTATTCGGCACGAGGGCGTCACTGCGCTCGCTTCGATCAGTTTCAACAATGACGGGAATGGGAGACCATTGGCGACACCCCAGACGATACTCGTCGCCGGCCTAAGAGACTTTTTGAAGGGGGTGAGCTTCTATGTCCGCAATGACAGCAATGGCACGTGGTCAGAGCAGCCCATCGAAACCTTGGCAACCACGTCTTCTTCGGTGCGAGCGTTCGGATCGCACCGCGATAAGGTAACCGGTGCCGATATGATCTTCGTCGGGGCCAATCCTGGCGGCATCTATTCCGGCACCATAAACGCTGCAGGCGTGCTGACCATGAGAACGCCAGCAGAACTCAGCGTGATCCCCGCCACACGCGCCGATGCAATTCGGCCCACCGCATTTGTCGAATGCGGCGGCGATATTTTCACCACCATTGCGCCCTATGTCTATCGCCGGATTGATGGCACGAATCCGCGCTGGGAGGTGATCTATGATTATTCGGCGCAATTCACGCCGGGGGCGGGGGACTCAGGATCCAGTGGCCTGCGCGGACTGACCTGTGTGGACAAGCCCGGTGGTGGGTTGAGCCTGATCACCGGCTTCGAGGGCCCGGGCGTGGTGTTGCGCTTTGATCGCAACAGCAGCGGCAACTTCGTGTTGGCAACACAATCGGAATACAACGCCAACACGGCACTTTCTGCTGCCGTCGGAAAGTCGGTCAGTTACAGCGTCCTCGCCAACAACCTGTTCACGCCGCTGATCAATCCAGATACCGGCCAGACCGCACATATCATGACTTTGCAGACGCGGCCAAATGCGAGCGACGATGCTTACTACGCAATTCGCAGCATCGATGGCACCTATACTTTGTCGAAAATTTCCAGCGCAGCCCTTGGCTTCCCGCTCAATTCGACGCGCACAGCCGTGGTATCGCCCTTTCCCGAAGAAAATGGCAGCGTTGTTTATCTCGGGGGCTTCGATGTCGTCGACACGCCGAACCGGAATTCGGCCTATGTCGCCCGGGCCGGAATACGGACAGTGTTGGGTTTGCCCACATCGTTGACCCAAAACTGTCCAGTGCCGGGGCCACTTGGCGGCACTGCGGGGCTGCAAAGTACAGATATTGCTCCTCAGCTCGCCATCGGCCCGACCCAATTCAACGCGAATAATGTCGTGATGAGCAACCTAAGCACGCCATTTTCAGGCAAGCTCGTGGTTTTCCTGCCTGGATCGAACGGGGCACCGGGAGGCTATCGCTCGGTCCTCGCCGCCGCCACGCGCCTGGGGCATCGGGCGATAGGTTTGAGCTATGTGAATAACTTCACTATCGACCAGCTTTGTGCAGGCAATAGTGACATTAATTGTGATCTGAAGGCCAGAACTGAGATCATTACCGGCCAAGACACTTCAACATTGGTCTCGGTAGACCGGACCAATTCAATTGAAAACCGGCTGATCGCGCTCCTCAGCTATCTGATCGTCCAGCAACCGGACCGCGGATGGGACAGCTTCCTGCAGAGTGGTCAACTGCAATGGGATCGCATCACCATCAGCGGCCATTCGCAGGGTGGCGGTCATGCGGCCTTGATAGCCAAGCTCAATCGTGTCCGCCGCGTAGCAATGTTTGCGGCCCCGGCCGACTTTAATGAAACACTTGGCCAGGCATCGCCGTGGCTGTCACAACCAAGCCTTACCCCAAACAGTGCGTTCGTCGGCTTTGATCACCGGCTTGACCCGTTGGTGCGCTTTACCGCAACATGGTCGGCGCTCGGAATGCCGACCTATGGGCCTCAGGTGGTCATCGATCGAGCAGCCTCCCCCTATCAGTGTTCGCGACAGTTGGTGACCGACCTGGCGCTTCCATCGGGAACGACGGGAACGCAGATCCATAATGCTGTTGCGGTCGATGGGGCCACGCCGATGACGAATGGCAGCCCCGATTACCTGCCGGTTTGGGCCTATATGTTTGGTCCGTGAGCCGCACGGAGATGGCTAATGCAAGGTGATTGCTTTCGGCTCGATTGTTCGCCCATCGGCCAATCTTGTAACAATCGAGATTTCTCAAACCGCGCGAGGCAACTATCCTGACTTCGTCCACCGCAGAATGTCTGCAAGCCAGCCGCGCTCTCAGCACACCAAAACCAACACTCGATCCTGGCCTAACGTCCGGCTAGCCAGCCGCCGCAAAGTCGCGGTACACCCCCCACCGTCACCCATCGAAAGCGAACAACCCCCATGAAATCGACCATCATCGCCTATTTTTCCGCAGCAATCGCGATGTTGGCGTTCGATTCGGTGTGGCTCGTCTTGACGGCAGACCGGCTGTATCGCGCCAATCTGGGCGATCTGATGATGCCAGGATTTAATCTTGTCCCGGCCGGGCTGTTCTACCTTATTTACCTGATGGGCATCACCGTGCTGGCGATCCAGCCCGCGCTCGCCAGCGGGCGGGCGGCGACCGCCATGTTTCGCGGCGCGGTGCTCGGCTTTGTGGCCTATGCCACCTATGATCTCACCAACCAGGCGACCTTGCGCGATTGG
>JAIERC010000010.1 GCA_019747165.1 Sphingomonas sp.
CGCGATACAGCATTTTGTCCAGCATGCGGTAAAAGCCGCGCTTGCGCCATGTCGTTCGGGCAAAGCCGTGCATCAGCTCGTGCAGGCCAGCACCTGAAAGATCGGGCGCGCGGGCGATCAGCGATGCGGTGCGTACCGCATCGGGCAACGAATAGCCGGTTGTTGGGTGGAACAGCCCGGCGCGCATGCCCGCCTTGGCCACCTTGTTGCCGCCGCTCTGCCAATATTCCTCGAAATCCCCGCCCAGCGCGACCGGCAAGGCGCCGCTTTCCTCGCGCAATATCTCCCCCGTCCGCCAGCCTTTGGCGCGGGCATAGTCATCGATCCGCTCGGCAATCGGATCGGCATTGCTGCCGCCCGGCTTGGGCCGGTGGAGATCGGGGGTGTCGCTATAATAAGTATCTTCGATGAACAGCCGGGTCGCCGAAAAGGGCAGCGAATAGACGAAGCGATAGCCGTCAATCTGTTCGACCGTAGCGTCCATCACGATTGGGCGCACCAGATCATGCGGTTCGCTCAGCGCATATTCGCGCCCGACAAATTTCTGCCAGCCAAGATCGAGCTTGGACAAATCGCCTGATCCGCGTGCATCAATCACGCCCTTGGCTTCGACTCGGTCGCCATCGGCAAACACCACGGCCTTGGCGCTTGCACCGAGTACCTTGCGGCCGAGCATCAGCGCGCCTTCGGGCATCTGCGAGCGCACCAGCATATCAAGCCGTTCGGATTCGATCGAATAATAGCTCGCCTTGATCGGCCGACCATGCGCGGGGAATTTGATGTCGTACGACGTCCAGCCATAGCAAACCAGCGGCGCGACGATCCAGCGATCAGCATCAGCAATGTCGCTGGCGAAGAATGACCACAGATGATTGCCGCCGATTGAAGACGATCCCTCGATCAGCCGCACGTCCAGGTCGGGGCGCTTTTTCCTGAGCGCAAGCGTGATCAACCCGCCGGCAAGCCCCCCACCGACGACAGCGAGATCGCACTTGATCGTCGTAGCCATAGCGCCGCCTAACCGATTTTTGTGCCGCCGCGAAACCCTCCCTGTGCGTTTTGGCCGAAATCATGGCCCCCGTCTTGGTTCGTATGGTTTCGCATCGGCGAAGGATCGGATAGGATGGGACGATGGATATTGGGACTGTGACGGGTTTTGGCGTTGTCGTTTCTGCAATTGCAGTAACGCTGATCGTCGCTATCCGCTATTTGATCGTCAGCGGTGCCTTTGCAGCGGTCACGCGGTTGCGCTACCCTGGCCTTTATACAGGGCTTGATCAGCAAATCCGGCGCGAAATCGGCTGGAGTTTAGCCAGCGCTGCCATTTACGGGATACCAACCGGGATTGTCGCCTGGGGCTGGCAGGCACATGGCTGGACGTACATCTACACTGATTTATTTGCCTATCCGTTATGGTATTGGCCGGTATCCGTGCTGATCTATCTTTTCCTGCATGATAGCTGGTTTTACTGGACCCACCGCTGGATGCACCAGCCCAAGGCCTTTAAGCTCGCTCATGCGGTGCATCACGCCAGCCGACCGCCCACTGCCTGGGCGGCAATGGCGTTTCATCCCATGGAAGCGCTGACAGGCGCTGTGGTTATCCCGTTGCTTGTGTTACTCATTCCAGTGCATCTTGGTGCCCTAGCATTGGTTTTGACGGTAATGACGGTTATGGGGGTAACCAACCATATGGGGTGGGAAGTTTTCCCAAGGTTCATCTGGGCCGGGCCAATGGGTGCATGGTTGATTACCGCGAGCCATCATCAGCGGCATCACTCTGACTACAGGTGCAATTATGGGCTATATTTTCGCTTCTGGGACCATGTTTGCGGGACAGACCGGGGAATCGGTGGTTTTGACAAACTGCCAAGCCGTGCGCGATCAGCAGCCCGTCGGTCCGGCGCAACGCTTCACGCGTCGGCTGGGCGCGGCGCTGATCCTGGTCGGTCTGTTGCCGGGGGCAGCGCTGACCACGACGCTTGATGTCACCATCGATAATCTGCGTTCCAATCGCGGCGAACTCCGCCTGTGCCTGACGGCTGATCCCAAGAATTTCCCCGGCTGCATCGATGATGCGCGCGCCGTGACGCGGTCGGTGCCCGCCACGATGCACAAAGTGCATTTCGATGATCTGCCTTACGGCAGCTATGCGGTCGCGGTGATCCATGACGCCAATGGCAATAACAAGCTCGATACGTTGCTTGGCATCCCGCGCGAGGGATTTGGCTTTTCGCGCAACCCCATCATTCGATTCGGCCCGCCGCGATTCGCCTCGGCACGGTTCGATATTGGCGCGGCACCGGATCAACAGGAAATAAAGATGCGGTATCTTCTCTAATCGGGGCAGTTTTGCCGCGGGGGCGGAGACAATCGGCTTGCCTAGCGTTAACCATAAGCTAGGATTTTTTCCGTTGTCTGGGAGAAGAACGTGTTGTCTTGTCTGCGTTTGCTTACCGCCGTCGCATCGCTCACCGTGATCGCTGGCCCGGCCTTTGCCCAGAAGGCTGATCGCCCGACACCCCCACGAATCGAAGTGGATCCAGCAGCGCTTGATCGCGATACCATCACCATTGGCGGCGGTGTGGGGCTAGTCCCCAGCTATGATGGCTCCAATGATTATGTGGTGATCCCGGCCGCCGCGGTGCGCGGTCGGGTCAATGGCATCAACTTTTCATCGCGCGGGTTGCAGCTTTCCGCCGATCTGATCCGCGACAAATCTATGGCCAGCTGGGATTTGATGCTCGGGCCGGTGGTCAGCCTCAATCTCAATCGAACGGCACGGATTGTCGATGCCCGGGTGCTCGCACTTGGTCGGCGCCGGGCGGCATTCGAAGTGGGCGGTTATGTCGGCATCGGCAAGACCGGGGTGATCACTAGCCCCTATGACCGGCTATCCGTGCGGGTCAACTATGTCCGCGACGTGACTGGTGTTCATAACAGCTATGTGCTGACGCCTGTAATCGATTATGGCACGCCGATCAGCCGCAGCGCTTATATCGGCATTGGCGGATCGGCCACGATCGTCGGCGATAGCTATGCGGAAACCTATTTCGCGGTCGATGCTGCGGGTGCTGCGCGCAGTGGTTTGCCGCTTTTTGCCCGCCCGCGCGGTGGCCTGAAAAATTACACCGCCAATCTGCTGTTCAATTATGCGCTATCTGGCGATCTGCAGCGCGGGCTTCAGCTCTTCACGCTTGTCTCCTACAGCCGGTTGCAAGGCGATTTTGCCCGATCGCCGTTGACGAGCGTCGCTGGCAATCCCAACCAAGTCTATAGCGCCATCGGGCTCGGCTATACTTTTTGAATGCAGCACGGTAGCAAGGTGCATCCCCGGGGGGCCGCTGATGGGTCCCATCAAATGCGACATTTGATGGGTTCCTTGAACGGCGGCTGAGAGGCAGGCACGAGCCCGCGACCCGTTTGAACCTGATCCGGTTAGCACCGGCGGAGGGAGGGAGCGGCTTTCACCCCCGAAATCCGCCCTCGCTCCGATTATATGGAGCGAATCTAATGGCCGATATTCCCGCCCGCACTGAAATTGGTGTCACCACCGGCCCGATTCGTGGCAGCCGCAAGGTGCATGTCGGCCCGCTCAACGTCGCGATGCGCGAGATCATGCTTGAGCCATCCTGCGGCGAGCCGCCATTGCGCGTGTACGATACCAGCGGGCCCTATTCCGATCCGGCTGCGCATATCGACATTGCGGCGGGCCTGCCCAATCTGCGCCGCGACTGGATTCTCGCGCGCGGCGATGTTGAAAGCTATGACGGGCGCGAAACCCGGCCCGAGGATAACGGCTTGACCGGTCCCGATCGATCGGCGGGCGTCCCGCAATTCCCGCATGTCGTGAAGCGGCCCTTGCGCGCCAAGCCCGGCATGAACGTCAGCCAGATGCACTATGCCCGCAGGGGGATCATCACCCCCGAGATGGAATATGTCGCGATCCGCGAGAATCTGGGCCGCGCGCAGGCAAAGGAAGCACTGATCCGCGACGGGCAGGATTTCGGCGCGAGCATCCCCGATTACGTCACCCCCGAATTCGTGCGCGATGAAGTCGCCCGCGGCCGCGCGATCATCCCCAACAACATCAACCACCCCGAATCCGAACCGATGGCGATCGGCCGCAACTTCCTCGTCAAGATCAACGCCAATATCGGCAACTCCGCCGTCGCGTCGGACGTGGCGAACGAAGTCGACAAGATGGTCTGGT
>JAIERC010000505.1 GCA_019747165.1 Sphingomonas sp.
CGTGGTCTGGGAAACCTTCCTGACCGAAGGCGAATCAACCAGCTATGGCACGTCCGCCACCATCGACGCGCTGACCGCCAAAATGGCCTGTGGCTGCAACTGATGAAGGCAACCATCTGGCATAACCCCGCCTGCGGCACATCGCGCAAGACGCTGGCGATCCTGCAGGAAACGCCGGGCGTCGAGGTCGAGGTCATCGAGTATCTCAAGACGCCGCCCAGCCGCGATACGCTGGCGGCGCTCTATACCCGCGCCGGTATTACGCCTCGTGCCGGCTTGCGGACCCATAACACCCCCGCCGCCGAGCTTTGCGCCGAGCTGGACCTGCTCGACAAGGACGGCGACGCAATCCTTGATGCAATGATGGCGCACCCCGTGCTGATCAACCGTCCATTGGTTGAGACCGACAAGGGCGTTCGGCTCTGCCGACCGCAGGATATCGTCCGCGAAATCCTGTGAGGTCCTCCAGCGGGCGCGCAATCGCAGCCGAATTCATCGGGTCGCTCATCCTGTTCGCGACGGTCGTCGGTTCAGGTGTGATGGCCGAGCGGCTATCGGGCGGCAATGATGCCATCGCCCTTTTGGGGAACACCGGCGCGACCGGGGCCGTGCTCTATGTGCTTATCACCCTGCTCGGGCCGATTTCAGGCGCGCATTTCAATCCCGCCGTAACGCTGATGCTCGGCGCACGCCGCGACTGGCTTTCCTTCATCGCCGCACAACTGATCGGCGGCATCATCGGCGTGCTGATCGTCCATGCCATGTTTGACATGACCATTCTGCAATTAGGCATCAAGCCACGCACGGGCACCGGCCAGTGGATTGGCGAGTTCATCGCGACCTTTGGCCTGTTGTTCACGATCGTGATCGGCAGCCGCCAGCGGCCGGATGCCGTGCCCGCCCTGGTCGCGCTATGGATCGTTGCTGGCTATTGGTTCACATCATCAACCAGTTTTGCCAACCCGGCCATCACCATCGCACGCGCCATAACCAACAGCTTTGCCGGCATCCGGCCCATTGATGTGCCGGGATTTATCGTGGCGCAGCGTGCAGGGGCGGCAGTCGGTGCCCTGGTCGGGCGCTGGCTCAATGGTGCCCCGCCAACACGCAAAGGCTAACGACGCGCGGACGGGGTCGTCACGCGATCCCCTCAATCGGGGCAAGCATCGTCCTTGCTGCAACCCATTGCTGCAACATTTTCCCATCGCGAATAGTCACCCGGCCATAGCCACGCTTGATCAGCGCCTGGTCCTCCAGCGCGGCCAAGGCCGTCCCAATCGCAACGCGCGACACACCCAGCGTGGCAGCCATGGCTTCCTGATTGGCCTCTACCACCGTGTCCCCGGCCCCACCCCTTGCCATCCGCAGCAATGTCTTGGCGAGTTGCACGATGAGCGGGAGGCGGCGCAGATCATCGCTGAATTCAAGCAAGGCGTGAATCCGGCGCGCCATCATCGTCATCAGTGCCTCATTAAGCTCGGGATAGGCTTGGCTGACAGCACGGTAGCCAGCGGGACTCAACTGATCGATCACGGTGGCGCCGACCGCGACCGAATCATGCGTCCGCGGCAATCGCCCGAACAGCGTCATCTCGCCAAAACACTGGCCCGGCCCAAGCACCGATGTCGTCACGAACGACCCATCGGCACCCGGATTGCCGATCTGCACTGCCCCTGTGCGCACGAGTGACAAACCAGGACGAGCGTCGCCGCGCGAATAGATCAGCGCGCCACCCGCATAAGCAACCGCGCGCGCCGCTTGACGGACGGCATCGGCAGCTGCGGCGCTCAACAGCACCGTCAACTTTGGCGTATCGAAATCGAGCAATCGCGTCATCGGCGGTCCAATTGCAAAAAACTTGTCATTCTTACCGCCACGAATCGCCTATCACAATCCTGCCGCGCTTTAACCGTGCGCGATGGAGAGCCGCAGATGAGACTGGAATTAATCGCGATCGTCGGCGTCTATGTCGGCTTTGCGCTGCTTGAATCGATCAGCGCGGGCTTTTTCCGCAAACCCGGCGCGACCCGGCAGGATGCGATCGTCGAGATTGTCGGGACGCTGATATTGATTGCGGTTACCCAGCCACTTGTCATCGCTGGCGGCTTTGCCCTCGCCCAGGTGATTGCTCCCGGCGCGCGCGACGCGCTGATTGGCTGGCCAGTCCTGGCCCAACTCGCGCTGCTGCTCGTCTGCGAAGACATGATGCAATATTGGTGGCACCGCGCGAGCCACACCATATCATGGCTCTACAAGCTCCACCGGCCGCATCATAATGCTGAATATATGTCGGTCCGCGTCGTCTATCGGAACAACATCTTTTATTATTTGCTGATGCCCTCGCTGTGGATCGCTGGCGTGCTTGTTTATCTGGGTCTGGGTTGGCTTTATGCGGGCTATACCGTCGTCAAGATGGCGGTAATCATCGGCGCCCATTCTGACATTCGTTGGGACGAGCCGCTTTATCGCAACCGCTTTACCGCGCCCTTGATGTGGATCGTCGAACGAATCATCTCCACGCCCGCCACGCATTTCGCCCACCATGGCCGCCACGCACATGATGGGGTGACTAACTATAAGGGCAATTTCGGCAATCTTCTGTTCGTTTGGGACATGCTGTTTGGCACGGCCAAGATTACGCGCCGCTATCCTGAGCTCTACGGCGTCGAGAATTTGCCGCCGACAAGTGCTGCTGAGCAGCTATTATGGCCGCTCGTTCGCATCCCCGCAGCGCAAAGCGCGGCAATCGCGGTCGCCCCGGTGCATAGCCGATAACCACCGGGAGGCGCATCGCTCTAAACCCCGGCCCCGCCGCACTGGGGTAGGTGCCGAGGGTTGCCGGCTTAATCCTCTTTCATCTCTCGCTTGAGCGACGCGAGGATGGCTGCACGGATCTTCTCTTCCGGACCGGAACCGAGCGAGACGTTACGCAGCAGCCCAAGCCATGCATCGATGGCCTGATCAGGCGCGCCTTGCGCGTCCTTGTCCAGCGCGAGATAGAATTGCGCCCGCACGTCTTCCGGATCGAGGGCAAGGGCACGATCAAATGATCGGCGGGCGGCATGGGGGATAGGGCCCTGGTCCGCGCCGGCCGCCCGGGTCTGCGCTTCGCCCAATGCTGACCAGGCACGGCTCCGGTTCGGGTCAATTGCAACCGATTCGCCAAGGGCCTGGGCCGCTTGAGCATGATCGCCAGCATTGCCATAGGCAATGCCGAGCCGCTCAAATGCACCGGCGTCATCGCGGTGACGCTTCACTTCTTCCGCCAAACGCTGGAGTGTGTCGCCTCCCCGCGCAAACATCGGCACGAAAGACAATGGCTTGATGAATCGGCGCGGCGCGGCATACGCGCCCTTTGGAACCCAAACATCCTCCATGGCGACGTGTTGCTTCATGTAACCACCTCCCAAAATCTATTGAGAGGGTGATATCTTATAAATGTCACTAAATTGTCTTAGCGTCATTTATGATGATTTAGCGTTACTAAAACGCAAATTAACTATAGATTGTCATGATGATATTATCAATTAATCAAGTTACCACTAGTGATAGTTGTTTTTATTTTAACCAACGTTTCGATCTGTATTCAACGGCTAAGCGAAGATCAAACCGGGGGTGACGCGTCGCCCCGACACCGCTATGCGCGTGGACATGAGCGCCATCACGCCTGAAATCGTCGCCCAGCATGGGCTGTCCGAAGACGAACTTGGCATCTTCTCGGTCATGTGGTCTGAACATTGCAGCTATAAATCCAGCCGTATCCACTTGAAAAAGCTGCCAACCACTGGCCCCCAAGTCATTTGTGGCCCCGGCGAGAATGCCGGCGTTATCGATATCGGCGATGGTCAGGCCGCGATCTTCAAGATGGAGAGTCATAACCACCCGAGCTATATCGAGCCCTATCAGGGCGCGGCGACGGGGGTTGGTGGCATATTGCGCGATGTGTTCACGATGGGCGCACGCCCCGTCGCAAACATGAATGCGCTGCGTTTCGGGCGACCCGATCACCCCAAGATGCGCCACCTGATCGCGGGCGTCGTCCATGGCATTGGCGGTTATGGCAATTGCGTTGGCGTGCCGACGGTCGGCGGCGAGGTCAATTTCCACCGCGCTTATGACGGCAATATCCTGGTCAACGCGATGACCGTCGGCATCGCCGAGCAGGACAAGATTTTCTATTCCGCCGCATCGGGCGTTGGCAATTCGATCGTCTATGTCGGCTCCA
>JAIERC010000141.1 GCA_019747165.1 Sphingomonas sp.
CCAAGATAGCGATCACACCGAACACCAGCCAATGCATCAGGCTGAAACTACCCATTACGCGTCTCCTTCAGGATAGCCCCCTATCTAGGCTTCTTCCTCACCATTTGCCACCTCATGCTGATCAAAGGCCAAATCAACCGGATCGAGCAAGCCTGCTGCGCGCAAATCCTCAAGCCCAGGCAGGTCTCGGCGGCTCGCCAGCCCGAAATGCGCGAGAAATTCCGGGGTGGTCGCATAGGTGAGTGGGCGGCCCGGCACTTCCCGTCGCCCGGCTGGCCGCGCCCAGCCCGCCTCCATCAGCACATCGATCGTGCCCTTGGAGATTTGCACGCCGCGGATCGCTTCAATCTCGGCGCGCGTGACGGGTTCATGATAGGCGATGATCGCCAGCGTTTCGATCGCTGCCCGGCTCAGGCGGCGCGGTTCCTCCCGGTCGCGGCGGAGCAAATGCGCCATGTCGGGCGCGGTCTCGAAATGCCAGCGATCGCCGCGCCGGACCAGGCCGATGCCGCGTCCGGCATAATCCGCCTCAATCTCTGCCAAGGCAGCGCGGACATCGCCCTCACCGGCATGGGCGCGCAACTGGTCGATCGTCATCGGCGCTTCGGCGGCGAACAGCACCGCTTCAATCGCGCGGACGAAATCATTGGGCGGATTCATACCGGTCGCCGCAGATAGAGCGGGGCAAAGGCGGATTTCTGTCGCAGCTCAACCCGCCCCTGCCGGGCAAGCTCCAATGAGGCAAGAAAGCTCGACGCCAGCGCCGATTTACGAAACGCCCCGTCCGCCTGCGGGGGCAGAAATGCCTCGATCGTCGTCCATTCAATCTGTTCGCCCAGCAACCGCGCGACGCGCTCAAGCGCGGCTTCAAGCGTCATCACCGGGCGATTGGCGACAATGTGCATGACGGGGCGCGTCCGCGCGCTGACCCGACCATAAGCCGCAATCAGATCATAAATTTCAGCGTGCCAGAGTGCCTTTCGCACCGTCTTCAGGCCTTCGGGCGCACCACGCGGGAACACGTCGCGGCCCAGCCGATCCCGCGCCATCAGCCGCGCGCCGCTTTCGCGCATGGCGTTCAGCCGTTCCAACCTTAATTGCAGCCGCAGAGCCAGCTCTTCGGGCGATGGCTCCACCTCTGGATCGCGCGGCAGCAGCAGCGCCGATTTCAGATAGGCAAGCCATGCCGCCATCACCAGATAATCGGCTGCCAGTTCAAGCTTTAATGATCGCGCAGCATCGACATAAGCGAGATATTGATCGACCAACGCCAGGATCGACAGCGCCCGTAGATCCACCTTCTGGTTGCGCGCGAGCGCCAGCAGCAGATCGAGCGGCCCTTCCCAGCCATCGATATCGACCGTCAGGACATCAGGCTGCGATGGCACCTGCGGTTGGTCAGGATTAGCAGTGATTGGCGGCGTTGGCATCCGGTATTCTGGGCTCTTCTGCGTATCCGGGCGACGTCCGTCCGGATTGGAACCCATGGGTTAGGACCAATCGCCGCATCTCGACAAGCACCAAGCGCCGGGCGCAGATGACAGGCCGATCTTGCGCCTCAACGCCTGGCGAAAAAACGGGCCAACAGGCCAGTCTTTGCGGGCTTTACATCCTCTTCTACCGCCGTCGCCAGCTTGCGCCGCAGCTCGACGACCGAAAAGCTCGGCAACCCAGTTGCGCCATAATCCGTCATCGCGGCCGGTTTTAGGATGGGCATCGGGGCACTCGTATCGTCAGCCAGATCAAAATCCACGGGCGCAACAATCGGTCGATCGGGGACGATCACCGATTCCACATCAGGCCCGCAATTCATTGCGCCGACCAGCACAACCACGGGGTAATCAAGCCCCATCCGCGCCATTTCCCGGTGTACCAGCTGGTGGAATTGAACCGCGCGCCACCAATCCGCCAGGAACAGCGCGTTGCTCGCCTGGGAGCCGGGCTCCGGCGGATCATTGCGCGCTTTTTCCTCTTCGATCATGCCGTGGAGCAGGGCCATCCCCTCGACGCTCAACACAGCAGCGCCAATTGCCTCACTAGACCCTGGTCGAAAACCGCCGTCTTGAATCGCGGCGACGATCTCGTTTTGCGATGCAGTCGAAAACGGGAAATCGTCATCCTTGTGGCCAGTTATTTGTACACAGGGCTCGCCGGTTATCGGGTCAAGGCCAGCCGTCATGCTGATGCGGATCGCCGTAAGATCAGCCCAATGCGGTGCACCCAGGCTGGTGTTCAATTCTTCCCAGCCGTTTAGGCGAAGCACCTCAAGCGGCATGGTGCCGCATACTTCCCACAATTCGGGTGATACCGCCGCAATATCCCGGCTCAACCGCTCCGCTGCCGCTTCGGCTTGCCCCCGGCGAACCATTTCCGCCATGGCATGGCCATAGCCCTGGTGCCCTTCCGGGCCAAAAACGTCATCCATCGCCCGCATGGCCTCGCCGTCCGCTGATCAATCAGCAACGCGTATAGCCGTGCGATCGTAAAAATTTTGCTTAGGGATCAATGTCACACCACCGCCAGCAGCGCATCCCGCTTGGCGATTAACGCGGCCATGTCGCCTTCGGGCGCGTGATCCGCAATTGTTGCCATTGCGCGATCGAGCCGGTCGCGGGAAATTTGCGGCATATCGCTGATCAGGCTGGCGATTTCCGTCATCTCGTCCATCCGCCCCCAACAATCGAGGACAATGTCGCAGCCGGCAGCAAGCGCGCCTACCGCCTTTTCGCCTGCGGTGCCCGCAAGTGCCTTCATGTCGATGTCGTCGGTCATCAACAGCCCATCGAAGCCGATCCGCTCGCGGATGATATCGTTGACGATGATCGGCGAGAGCGTTGCCGGGTGAGCCGGGTCCCATGCCTCAAATACGATATGCGATGTCATCCCCATCGGCGCATCACGGAGCGCGCGAAACGGCTCCAGATCGATTTCGAGCGCCGCGTCGTCCGCGGTGACCGTCGGCAAATGATAATGCGTGTCGACAATCGCACGACCGTGACCGGGCATATGCTTGACCACGCCAACCACACCACCCCGGCGCAGTCCTTCAATGATCGCGCGGCCCATTGCCGCGACCCGCATCGGTTCGCTGCCCAGCGCACGCGCGGCGATCGCCGGGGTCGTATCAGACTGGCAGACATCAAGCAGCGGCAGGCAATCGACATTGATGCCAACCTCCGCGAGCATCAGCGCAATCGCCTGCGCATTGGCGCGCGCCGCCTCAATCGCTGACATCGGCGCGATCTCATAGAGCGCATCAAAGGCGGGACCGGCCGGAAAAGCGGGCCATTCGGGCGGCCCCATCCGGGCGACCCGACCGCCTTCCTGATCAATCAGGATCGGCACATCATCGCGGCCCGACAGCGCACGCAGCTCGTCGGTCAACGCCAGCAGCTGCGGCCTTGTCGCGACATTGCGCTTGAACAGGATATAGCCCGCCGGATCAGCATCGCGAAAAAAGGCGCGCTCATCGGCGGTAAGGGAGAGCCCGGAGAGCCCGAAAATGACTGGTTTCATGCCGGCTCAGGCTAGCCTAGTTGCGGGCGACGAAACAAGCCTCCCCCGCAATCCGCAGCTTGGCGCAAAGTTCATTCGCCTGGGTCGCGCTGCCGGCATTGACGCGCAACCGGTAGACCGTCTTGCTGCCTACCGTCGCCTGCTGCACCGATTTGCCGAGCGGGGCGAGATAGCTGAACCTTTTGCTGGCCTTGGTCCAGGCGGCGTTGGCCGATGCATCATCCGGGAAGGAGCCGAGCTGGACCACGGCACCCCCCGCTGCGGCTGGTGGCGATCCTGCGGCCTTGGGCATGGCCCCCGGTGCCGGCGCTTTCAGCATCCCACCCGAAGATGGGACCATGGCTGGCCCCGTCTTGCCAGCGGGTTTGGCGGGGGCAGTTGCTGTCTTTGGCATCGGCGCTTCGGGCACTGCCTTCAGATCGATCGAGGCATTGCCTTCGCTTTTGCCTTCGCTGGTGGCAAAGGCGGTGTCGCCCTCCCCTTCAACCTTCATGCCGCCGGGGGAATCGGGCTTTACCTTATAATTGCCCTCGGCCGCCGCAATTAGCTCGCCTGTGCCTTTGACGAGGTTGCTGTGCTGATACCAATAAATGCCATAAATTGCCGCCGCGATCAGCCCCAGGCCGATCAGCACGAACAAGCCAATCCGTACAATTGACGGGCTATCCCGATAGTCTTCGTCAACGGTTTCCAGCCAGGGCAGCCGGTCTTCGTCGCGAATGTCATAAT
>JAIERC010000299.1 GCA_019747165.1 Sphingomonas sp.
TCGCTATGCGCGGACCAGCGAATGGCTGAAGGTGGTCGAAGGGCTGTGGTCCGAAGAGGAATTTGATTTTTCCGGCCAATTCTATTCGACTGACAAGGCGATCTGCAGCCCCAAGCCGGTGCGAAAGCCCGTTACCTATGCTGGTGGCGAGAGCGAGGCGGCAAAAACACTGATCGTCAATCAATGCGACGCCTATGTTATGCACGGCGATCCCGTCGAGAATATCGCGCCCAAGATTGCAAATATGGCGGAACGTCGTGCTGCCGTCGGCAAGCCGCCAATGCACTATGGCATGGCTGCCTATGCCATCGTCCGCGACAGCGAAGCGGAGGCGCAGCGCGAACTCAGGCGGATCACAGAGGTGAATGATTTGCCGGCTGGATATGACAATTTCGATCAATGGCTATCGGGCACGCAACTGGAGCGCGAAATGAAGATCCAGGAATATTCGGTGTCGAACCGAGGCCTGCGCCCCAACCTGATTGGCACGCCCGAGCAATTACGGGAACGGATCGAGGAGTATGAGGCCGCAGGTCTCGATCTGCTCCTGCTCCAGATGAGCCCGCAGGCGGAAGAGATGGAGCGCTTTGCCGATCAGGTGATGCGCAAGAAGCTGGTCGCTGCCTGAATCTGTGAGGCGGTCACCTGCAGCGAAAATAGCAAGATTTCGAAAATTGCGTTCCGTTTGGGGGTATCGTGTGCGGTTATTTACCGTTTTCGCGCCGGAATCGGCCTGGCGACGTCCCAACCGCTTTGCTGAACGCCGCGGTGAAGTGTGACTGGCTTGCAAAGCCGCACGCTAGTGCCAGCTCGCTAATGCCAAGTTTGCCCTCGATCAGCAGGGCCTGGCTCCGCTCAATCCGGCGGGCGCGGACATAGTTATAGGGCGTTACCCCAGTTTCTTGCCTGAAGACGCGGGCAAAATGAAAAGTCGACAGCCCGGCAATTGCGGCCAGATTACTCAGCCGAACGTCATCCTCCAAATGGCTGTCGATGAAATCGAGCACGCGCCGCAATCGCCATGGCGGCAATTTAATGCGCTCGGCCTCTGCCAAAATTGGTCGCTGATCGAGGCGTAGCAGGATCACGGCGATGGCACGACTGACGCCTTCGATCACCATGGGCGAAGCAAAGCCCGGCCCAGCGATTTCGGCTTCGATGATCTGAGCCAGATGAAAAAGCTGCGCATCTTCTCGGAAAAGAAGGGGGTTGAAGGCGCAATCCTGGAGGGCATCCGTCATCAAGGTTTTCAGATAGCCGTCCGGAAAGGTCAGCCCGAAGGTTTGCGCCGTTGGATTGTAAACAATGTGGCTATCGGTTCCTTTTGGCGTGAAGGTCGCGCGAACGGCGGTGGTCGCCGGTACGCTGAACGGCGATCCGGCCATTTTCCCGAACGCCGGCGTGCCCGATCCACGGCAAATCAACAGCATATCGGGGCTGGATTCCGTCCGTTCGGCGAGCTGCCTATCGCTTGGTTGCTTGGCACATGGCAGGCGAAACAGCGATATGCCCGATTCGCTGTTAAGGAAGGTTGGGCTTGGTGTTTTAACCGGCGGTTCCCCCACGCCCGACGGCTGCTTGGGCCGGTTGGCACCGCTTTTCGTGCTACTCTGATCGAACATTGAAGCTGCCGCCCCCCAATCGCTCGCCCATCATGTTGGCGGTATTGTGCCTTTGAACAGGACCATCCACGCCAATCGACGATGAATATGTCGGCCTGTCGACTTCGTCGATCAACCGGGTTGGGCGGTGAAGTTTTCTGAAACAGCAATGTTCGACAAAAAGGGAGGACGTTCTTTAGGGCGTAAATGTGCGTCCACCCTTAATGGTGACCGCCACGGGTCCGGCATAGCTAAAGGCGGCGTTCGCGCCGGAAACGTCCAGGCGAAACGCCGACCGCCTTTGTAAAGGCGGCGGTGAAATGCGATTGGCTGGAGAATCCGCAAGCAAGCGCTAGATGAGCAATCTCCAGCCTGCCATCGGTCAGCAAAATCCGGCTCCGCTCAAGGCGTCGATTATGGACGAATTGATAAGGCGAAAGGCCGGTTGCCAACTTAAAGACGCGGGTAAAGTGAAAGATCGATAAGTCCGCCACCGAGGCGAGGTCGGCAAGACGAATATCGTCGGCCAAATGGGCGTCGATATAGTCGAGAACGCGGTTCAGCTTCCAGCTTGGCAGGTGAATACGGTTTGCCTGCGCAATGGCAACTTGCGGATCAAACCGCATCAGCGCGATCATAATCGAGCGGCTGATCCCTTCGATCAGCATCGACGAAGCAAAGCCGGGGGACTCGATTTCAACCTCAAGCGTGCGGGCGAGTTGGGCCAGCTGAGGGTTGGGCTGAAACAACATCGGGATCAGCTCTGCTGACTGAAGCGAGTCAGGCATCAATTGCCGAAGGTAACCATTTGGAAAGTTGAAACCAAAAGTGCTCGATGACGGCGTGTAGATAACATAGCTGTCCGACCCGTGAGGCGTGAACGTGGCGCGCACGGCGTTGCTTGGTGCCACTTGATACGGGGAGCCGGTAAATCTGCCGGTGGCAGGACGTCCCGATCCGCGCGTGATCATCAACATGTCTGGGCTAGAGGGATTGCGGCCCGACGCCATCGGCTCTGTCGATGGCTGCACCGCATGAACGCGGAACAATGATACCCCGGTATCGGCATGTGCCATCGTGATATGGCTGGGTCGCGCCAACGCTTCTGGAGCGTCGCACGCCTCCGGTGCAATTGCCGTTCCTGTCATCTCCACCGACCTAGTCAATATGCAGTCCCCAGAGAAAGCATCGTTTCACGACATCATGACAGCTATTGCGTCCAAATGGCGCCAACGTGCGAAGCTCAGCGATATTCGGAGCGACGTCGGGGGCGATCAAGCCAAAGAAGCCGCCACGATCGCATAAACAGCAATTTTTGGGAAAAATGGCCGGATAATGCCGTACATCGAACGACAATCAGGGGCAGTTGGCGCGCAATTCGTCCAGCCACACCGTGGCCACCCCGTCACTCGGCGCGCGCCAATCGCCGCGCGGGGAAAGTGCGCCGCCGCCCGACACCTTGGGGCCATTGGGCAGCGCCGAGCGCTTGAACTGGCTGGTCTGGAAAAAGCGGTAGAGAAATTCCTCGAGCCACTTCTTGATGACCGGCAGATCATAGCTGTGCCGCCCGCCGACTGGGAAACCGCGCGGCCAGCGGCCCTTGTTGACGTCCTTCCAGGCGTGCATCGCCAGAAACGCGATCTTGGACGGCGGGAGGCCCTGACGGATTGTATAGTGCAGGAAGAAATCGTGGAGCTCATAGGGACCGATGCGGCTTTCCGTGCTCTGGATCAGACCGTCATCGCCAGCAGGCACCAGCTCGGGCGAGATTTCGGTGGCGAGGATCGCCTCGAGCACCCGCTCGGTCTCCGCGTCCCAAAAGTCAGTCGCGATCGTCCAGCGGATCAAATATTGGATCAGCGTCTTGGGGACCCCGGCGTTGACGCCGTAATGGCTCATATGATCGCCCACGCCGTAGGTGCACCAGCCAAGTGCGAGTTCGGACAGGTCGCCAGTGCCGACGACCAATCCATCATGCTGGTTGGCGAGGCGGAAGAGATAATCGGTGCGCAGCCCTGCCTGCACATTTTCGAAGGTCACGTCATATTGCTTCACCCCCAAAGCGTGCGGGTGGTGCATATCGGCCAGCATCTGATTGGCGGCGGGCCGAATGTCGATCTCGTCGCCCGCGACACCCAGCGCGCGCATCAGCGCCCAGGCATTGGCCTTGGTGCCGTCGCTCGTCGCAAACCCCGGCATCGTATAGGCCAGGATATGGTCGCGCGGGATCTTCATCCGATCGACCGCCTTGACCGCGACGATCAGCGCATGGGTCGAATCAAGCCCGCCCGAAATGCCCATGACAAGCCGTTTGGCGTGCGAAGCCTCGATCCGCTTCATCAACCCTTCAACCTGGATGTTGAACGCCTCGTAACAATCGGCATCGAGCCGCTCGGGATTGTTGGGGACGAACGGGAAGCGGCGCAGGTCGCGCTGGAGCCCAACATCGGCGAAATCGGGTTTGTGCTCAAACGTGACGCGGCGGAATTCATATTCCGGGTCGCCCGCTAGCCGCGCCGCATCGTTGAACGTGCCGTTGCGCATCCGCTCGATCCGCAGCCGGGCGACATCGATATCGGCGACGATCGTGTCGGCCTCGCACCGGAAACGCTGCGATTCCTTCAGCAGATCGCCATTTTCGTAGA
>JAIERC010000335.1 GCA_019747165.1 Sphingomonas sp.
TGCGTTCATGTCCATTCTCCTCATCTCAACCAGCCCGACACCCTGTACCAACGCACTGCATGGAGAGCCTGTTGCACTGGCTAAGCGATTCGCGCTGAACTGTTGTGGAACGCGGCGTTCATATTCAGTTTACCAAAAGACGGGGCAGCCAAGCCATCATCGAGCCCCAGCGCAAGGAGTGTAGCAATGCCCTATTGGCTGATCAAATCGGAGCCCGAAAGCTATGGCTGGGCAAACCTGCTCGCCGAGGGGCGCACTGAATGGACCGGCGTCCGCAACGCCACCGCCGCCATCAATCTACGCGCCATGCAAATCGGCGACGAGGCATTATTCTACCACAGCGTGAGTGAAAAGGCTGTGGTTGGCATCGTGCGGGTAAGCCGGACCTGGCAGCCTGATGGCGAGGGCGGCAAATGGGCCTCAGTCGAGGTCGAACCCGTCCGCGCGCTTGATCACCCCGTGACCCTCGCCGCCATCAAGGCTAATCCTGAGCTCGCCGGCATGGAATTGCTACGCCAATCACGGCTTTCGGTCTGCCCGGTCAGACCAAATGAATGGGCCCTGTTGCTGGCCATGGCGAGCGGATCAGCCCGGCAGGCCGCCCTGGAGAAATAATCTCCTAATTTTTTGGACAGGAAAGTAACGCGTTCTTTTTCTGCGAGTTCAATGCTAATCACGCTTGCGCCATTGGCGACCTTGCGCCTATCATCAGCAATATTTCGAAATTGTCGAGTTAGAAGAGTCGATTACAATTTATGTAATATTGGCTCGGGAGCACGCAATCGTGGTGACTTCAGTCAATTTTCGGGCCGCTGTAAATCGGGCGCAACAGCGCGCGCAGGAACTCGGCATTGATTTGACAGCGCTGACCGAACAGGTGCGCGACCACTCCCCCGATGAACTCAATTCGGCGACGGCGAAACTGGGGCGACGCGATTTTCTTGAATTGCAACATGGTGCCAACCCAATTGGTGACCGGTCCTTTGAACGAATCATTGCCGGAAACGAGTTGCAGCCTGCCAATTTTCTGGCGCGCGGCGAATTGGTAGCGAAACCAGTGATGCGGATCGTGCTGCGCACCGCCGGCGGCGGACTGATCGGCTATGGCACTGGCTTTCTGGTCGGTGACGGCGTGCTGATCACCAATAATCATGTGCTGCCCGACCGCGACACCGCGCGCTTTGCCCAGGCAGAGGGATATTATGAGCTTGATATCGATGGCACCGCGCGGACAACACTGCGCTTCGCACTTGAGCCCGATCGGCTCTACTTCACATCAACCGCGCTCGATTTTACGCTGGTCGCGGTCGCGCCACAAGATCGGGGGAGCGGCCAATCGCTCCGCCAGCTCGGCTGGCTGCCGCTGATCGGGGGCACTGGCAAAGTGCTGGAAGGTGAATGGCTGACCATCATCCAGCATCCGCGCGGTGAGCAAAAACAGCTGTGCGTGCGCGAAAATCAGCTACTTAAACGCGACACGGACGTCCTCTGGTATTCAACCGACACACTCGGCGGATCGTCGGGCTCGCCTGTGTTCAACAATGACTGGCTGGTCGTGGCGCTCCACCATTCAGGCGTGCCGGCGACCAAGAATGGCCGCTGGCAGACTATGGACGGGCGTGATTTCGATCCGGTTACGGACAGCGAGGACAAGATCAAATGGGTCGCAAATGAAGGGATCCGGGTATCGCGGATCATCGCGACATTGCAGGCAGATCAAGCCATTGCTGACCACCCGATGGTCAAACGCATGTTGAACCTGACGACGGAAGACCTGCAATCTGGCCTGCCCGTGCTCGGGGCAGCGCCCACGCGATCTGCCCCGCCAGTGCCGCAAAATGATGCTTCGCTTACCCCCATCTCCACCCCGACGGACGCGCCCAGGGAGGCTCGCATGACCCAATATGTCACCGTAACGCTCGCGATTGATGACGATGGCCAGGTCCGCATTGCCGATAGCGCCCCGGCGCTTGAGGCGGCACTAGGGGCAGAGGCGACCAAGCCCTCCAAGGCGGTGATCGAAGCGCCAGTGGTGCCGGAGAAGGATTGGCTGACCGGCTATGATCCGATGTTCCTGAGCCCCGACCATATCGTCAACCTGCCAAGCGTCGAACGTGCCGCGCTGAAAAAACAGATCGTCCCGCTCTTGCCGAAATCGGTTTATGGCCGTCCCGCGCCCGATGCGCCGACCGCCAGCGCCGGGGTGTTGCACTATAGTGGCTATAGCGTGGTGATGCGCGCTGATCGGCGGATCGCCTTTTTCTCCGCCGCCAATATCAATGGCGGTGTCGAATTTCCTGGTCTTGGCCGCAAGGACAAATGGCTTTTCGATGACCGGATTGACCGCAAGTTTCAAATCAACAATGACTTTTACACTCGCAACAAGATCGATCGCGGACACCTGACCCGGCGTGAGGATATGGAATGGGGTATCGATCCCGTCGATGCGACCCGCCGCGCCAACGGCACTTGCACCTGGACCAATTGTTCCCCCCAGCATGAAATGTTCAACCAGGACAAAGGCCCTGATCGGGCGGTGCGGCTGTGGGGCGGGCTCGAGAAATTCATCCTGGAACAGACCGCGCGGCATTATCAATTCCGGGTACAGGCCTTTACCGGGCCGATCTTTGGTGAATTCGATCCGGAGTATCGCGGTGTTAAGATCCCACTCGATTATTGGAAGGTGGTGGTCGCCATCGACGCCGAGGATCGACTGTTCGCGACCGGCTATGTCCTCACCCAGCGTGACGTGCTCGATGTCACGAAGCTTGATGAGGCGGCGATTGCGGTCCCGTTCGGCCAGTTCCAAACCTATCAACGGCCGATCAGCGAGATCGAAGACGCGACAGGTCTGGCCTTCACCTATGGTGGCACGCAGCGCAAATCATTGCGCACGGTCGATCCGCTGGCGAAGGAACTCGCCAAGCCGGTGTGGAAACGCAAGAAACAGCGCCCCGCTGGCGGCGGACCGGAGGAATCGGGGCTGATCGACATCCTGATCGACCCCGATACCCCGCTTAGCGGGCATGGCAATATTGTGCTGGAGAGCTTTTAACGCCCGCTATGGTCCAGCCTGTTCATCCTGAATATCGGCTATTCAGGACGAACAGGGAAAGCCGAGACAACACTAGCCGACGGTCGCCGTGTTTCAGGCGCTGAGAGTCAGCTTTTCAAACCGATCGAGATGGAAATCAGCCGAACCAAACTGGTTCTCAATCATCGTGCCGCGCTTGAAATAATGGCCGATCGCGAGTTCCTGCGTAATGCCGATGCCACCATGCGTCTGAATCGCATTCTGCCCGACAAAATTGATCGAGCGGGAGACCTTGGCCTTGGCCAAGCTGACCGCCGCCTTGCGCTCGTCTGCCGGCAGATCAAGCTTGAGCGTTCCCATCAACGCCATTGAGGCGATCTGCTCGACCTCGATAAACATGTCCGCCATGCGGTGCTGCAGCACCTGGAATTTCCCGATCGGCACCCCAAATTGCTTGCGCTGCTTGGTATAATCCAGCGTGCCTTCATGCAGCTTGCGGCTGATCCCGCAGGCCTCGCCGCACACCGCCACGGTCGCCTCATCGACCAACTGCTCGACCAGATCGATGCCGCCGGACACCAGCGCATCGCCCGGAATCGCAACATTTTCGAAATAGATTTCGGATGCCTGATAGCCATCGACGGTCGGATAATCGCGCCGAACGACGCCGGGCAATTTGGCGTCGATCAGGAACAGTTCGACCCCGGCGCGCTCACGTTGGCTGCCGCCGATGCGCGCGGTGACGAGCAGATGCGTCGCCCAGGGGGCGGCATAAACGACCGCCTTCTGGCCATTCAGGATATAGCCAGCGCCATCAGCGCGCGCGGTCGTGCGCAGATTGGCAAGGTCATAACGCCCCTGTGGCTCGGCATAGGCAAAGGCGATGATCGCCTCGCCCGCAATGATCGCGGGGATCACCGCATCAGCCAGCGCGCCACCGGCATGCTTCATCGCGCCGCCGCCGATCACCACGGTCTGCAGATAGGGCTCGATCGCGATGACCTTGCCCAGTTCTTCCATCATTATCATGTTTTCCAGCGCGCCGCCGCCCAGCCCGCCATGTTCCTCGGCAAAGGGCGCGCCAAGGATGCCGAGCTCGGTCGCCAGCGACCGCCAGATGCCCGGATCGCGCCCCTCTGGCGTCGCCATCATCTTGTTGCGCGCCTCAAAACCATAAGTGTCGGCAAGAAAACGCGCCAGTGTATCGCGCAGCATGTCC
>JAIERC010000357.1 GCA_019747165.1 Sphingomonas sp.
GCTATCACGACAAGGCGCTCGATCTGGTGATCGACAATGGCAACCACTTTGTCTTTTCGGGCAATCAGGCGGTCGGGCGCTTCCTTGACACGATCGGCACGGCGGATGCGCTGGAGGGGCCCGCCCATGCCGACTTCGCCTTTCACGACATTCGCGATGACAGCCGCTGGACGCTCGCGGTGAATGATGGACGCTTTCCGGCCTGGGTGTTCAATGCGAAAAGGCGGACGCCGGGGACTGGGGTGATCGACCATCTCGCGCTGGCGAAACTGGTGCTGGCACGGCGCGGGGCCACGACAATTGGCGATGTGATTACCGACCGGGGGCTGTTCTGGGAGCGCGTCGTCGATCCGATGATGCTGGCGGTGCTCAACTGCCCGCCAGCGCAAGGATCGGCCTGGCTGGCGGGACGGTTCCTGATGGAATCCTTTGCGCGCGGCGGACAGGCGTGCCGAACAATGGTGGCGATGCCGACCCTTGATGCCGTGTTCGTCGATCCGGCGCTGGCCTATGTCCGTGCGCGCGGCACCGAGCCGCGCTTCAGTGCGCGGCTGCGCGGGATCGTGACCGAGGGTGACCGGGTGACGGGGCTTGATTATGGCGCTGGATTGGAGCCAGTGGGCGATGCCGCAGTGATCGTGGCGGTGCCGCCCTGGGTCGCGGCTGATCTGCTGCCGGGGCTGACCGTGCCCGACGCCTTTTGTTCAATCCTGAGCGCGCATTTCGCTTATCCGCCACCGCCGGGCGCACCGCCGATTACCGCGCTGATTGGAGCAACCTCGCAATGGGTAGTCTGCCATGGCGACCGGATTTCGGTGACGATCAGCGGTGCCGACGATGTGATCGATCAGGATCGTGAGGACCTCGCACGACGGATCTGGGGCGATATCTGTACGACGCTGGGCCTGACCGCCGATCTGCCACGCTGGCAGGTGGTGAAGGAAAAGCGCGCGACTTTTGCCGCGACGCCCGAACAGGATGCCAAGCGGCCCGGCACCAAAACGCGTTGGCGCAACCTGTTTCTGGCGGGCGATTGGACGCAGACCGGGCTGCCCGCGACGATTGAGGGCGCGTTACGGTCAGGGGCGAACGCCGCCCACTTGGCGATCAGCTAACATCAATGTAAGTAAGTGTCCGGTCGTTTCAGGCGATGATGTGGAATTGAAAAGGAATTGATGACGCATGGCCAGTGTTGCTGAAGCCCTGATCGACCCGCTTGCCGCGATCGACGCCTGCGCGACTCGCGCCGCCGATGCGCTGTCGCGTGCCCAGCAGGATGACGGCCATTGGGTGTTCGAGCTGGAGGCGGACGCGACCATTCCGGCCGAATTCGTGCTGCTCAAACATTATCTGGGCGAGCCGCGCGATGCGGTGCTTGAGGCCAAGATCGGCGTTTATCTGCGCCGTATCCAATCGCGCGAGCATCATGGCTGGCCGCTGTTCCATGGCGGGGCTTTCGATACCAGCGCGAGCGTGAAGGCCTATTATGCGCTGAAGATGATCGGTGACGATATCAACGCGCCGCACATGGTCCGCGCGCGCGAGGCGATCCATGCGGCGGGCGGCGCGGCGGCGGTGAATGTCTTCACGCGCATCCAGCTCGCACTGTTCGGTGCTGGATCGTGGAGTGTGGTGCCGACGATGCCGGTCGAGCTGATCCTGCTGCCGCGCTGGTTCCCTGTGCATCTGTCGAAAATGTCTTACTGGGCGCGCACGGTGATCGTGCCGTTGCTGGTGCTCGCCGCCAAGCAGCCCGTGGCGAAGAATGTGTCGGGCGTGAAGGTGGATGAGCTCTATACGCTGAAGGCGGCGCCGCTGAAGAGCCAGGCGGCGGGCGCCAAGCGATCGTGGCAGATTTTCTTCGGCGGGCTGGACGTGGTGCTCAAACGCGTCGAACCACTTTGGCCCAAGGGGCTGCGCGCTAAAGCAGTGCAGGCCTGTGTCGATTTCGTTACCGAGCGGCTGAACGGCGAGGATGGGCTGGGTGCGATTTATCCGGCGATGGCTAATTCGGTGATGATGTTCGATTGCCTCGGCTATCCCGAGGATCATCCGCACCGCGCGATTGCGCGCCGGTCGGTCGAAAAGCTGCTCGTGATCAAGGACGACGAAGCCTATTGCCAGCCCTGCGTCTCGCCCGTTTGGGATACCGCGCTCGCCGCGCATGCAATGCTGGAGGCGGGCGGCGAGGAGAATGAGCGCCGCGCCAGGGCCGCGCTCGAATGGCTGAAACCCTTGCAGGTCTTGGACGTGAAGGGCGATTGGGCCGAGGTGAAGCCCGATGTGCGGCCCGGTGGCTGGGCGTTCCAGTATAACAATGCCCACTACCCTGATCTCGACGATACCGCCGTCGTCGTGATGGCGATGGACCGGGCACGCGACAAATTAGCACTTGCGAGCGGCTATGATGAGGCGATCGCGCGCGGCAATGAATGGACCGTCGGGCTTCAATCGAAAAATGGCGGCTTCGGGGCTTTCGATGCCGACAACACCTATCACTATCTCAACAATATTCCGTTTGCCGATCATGGTGCTCTGCTCGATCCGCCGACCAGCGACGTGACCGCGCGCTGCGTGTCGATGATGGCGCAATTGGGCGAGACCGATAGCGACCGGATGAAGGCCGCGCTTGCCTATCTGGCCGAAGAACAGATGCCCGACGGCAGTTGGTTCGGGCGCTGGGGGGTGAATTACATTTACGGCACATGGTCCGTGATGTGTGCGCTGAATGCCGCTGGGGTGTCGCCGAAAGCCCCGACGATGGAGCGCGCGGTCGACTGGCTGGTGTCGATCCAGAACAAGGACGGCGGCTGGGGCGAGGATTGCGACAGCTATGCGCTTGATTATGCGGGCTACACCCCTGCCCCCTCGACCGCATCGCAGACCGCCTGGGCATTGCTCGCGCTGATGGCGGCGGGGGTCGTCGAGCATCCGGCCGTCGCGCGCGGGGTGGAATGGCTGGTCGCGCACCAGGATGCGGACGGGCTGTGGGGGCAGGAAATGTACACCGGCGGCGGCTTCCCGCGCGTGTTTTATCTGCGTTATCACGGCTATCCGAAATATTTCCCGCTCTGGGCCGTGGCGCGGTACCGGAATTTGAAGCGGTCGAACGAGAAGACTGTGGCGTTCGGGATGTGAGTGGGGCACGCCCCTCGAAATCCTCTTACCGTCACCCTGAACTCGTTTCAGGGTCCACCTCGCTCCGCGCCGTTCAGCTCTTACGGCACGGTGGATGCTGAAACGAGTTCAGCATGACGGGAAGGATTGGAGCGATGTCGTGATCTTAGTCGCCTGCGGGCTGATCCGGGAAGCGAACATCCTGCGCGGGCCGGGCGTGATCGCGATCCCCGGCGGTGGTGATGCTACGCGGTTGGAGGCGGTGCTCGAGGCGCAGGCGCCGGGCGCCACAATGATCGTCTCGAGCGGGATTGCGGGCGCGCTCGATCCGACGCTGAGAGCGGGAGATGTGGTGATTGATCTCAAGCCCCGCCCCTTCAGGAGTTCCGGCGCCCTTGGTCCCGTCCTGGGGACGGGACTGCGCCGGAACTGGGTTGGGGTGGAGAGTGTCAGTCTCACCGAGACCAACGAGCATGGGGACAGCCCCCACCCCAACCCCTCCCCTGAAGGGGAGGGGCTAAAAGCCGCCCTGCCCCACGCCTACCATGGTCTTATCATCGGCCAGGATCACATCGCCGTCTCCATCGCCGAAAAGGCCTCGCTCGCTGCCACCGGTGCGCTTGCCGTCGATATGGAATCACACATCGCCGCGCGGGTCGCCGCGCGCCATGGCCTGCCCTTTATCGCAATCCGCACCATCTCCGACACCGCGCACGAAACGCTGCCGCCTGCCGCGCTGGTGGGGATGAATCCCGATGGCTCGATGGCGCTGGGCAAGGTGCTGGTGTCGCTCGCACGGCGACCTGCGCAGTTGCCCGCGCTGATCAGGACCGGGCAGAGCGCCGAGGCGGCGTTTCGGGCACTACGCCAAGTTGCGGCAGCAATTGCGACGTTGGAGCGGACTTAAGCCGCCCGCTGCACCCGCTTATAGCCTTCCGGATCGGCGTTCTTGATCCGCTCCAACTCGCGTTCGACATGCGTTGAGTGGACGTCTTCGGCCTTGCGAGCGTGGCTGATGTCGATATCGGGGGCCATCGGCCCTTCGGTACGCACGCCCTTGCGACCGACGGTGAACATCTTCAGCGGGTTGCGGATCGCGTCGGTGGCGGCGGTCCCTTCGAAGCCGCAATGGACCATGCA
>JAIERC010000181.1 GCA_019747165.1 Sphingomonas sp.
AGTGATGATGAGAGACTGGCTCGATCGCTATGGCCGTTGAGCTTGAACCGGGCGGTTACCGCCGCTTACGTGGTTTGGTGCCCAGACCGATTTTCTTGGCCAGATCACGGCGCTGCTCAGCATAGTTCGGCGCGACCATCGGATAGTCGGCAGACAATTTCCACTTGGCGCGGTACTCGTCTGGCGTCATCCTATAGTGAGTCATCAGATGGCGCTTGAGCATTTTCAGCTTCTTGCCGTCTTCAAGACAGACGATGTAATCTGGTTTGATAGACGATCGCACCGAAACCGCAGGCTCCTGAACAACCACTGGTGCCGCGACGGGGCTACCCAGCCCGGCAAGCGCGCCATGAACAGACTCGATCAATCTTGGCAGATCCGAAACGGATGTACTGTTGTTGCTCACATGTGCGGCGACAATATCTGCCGTCAGCGCAACAAGCGCATCATCGGAACCAACTGGTGCGTTCATTCAATCATTCCTTCCGCCGAAAAACACCAAAGTGCATGGCCAATATTCATCCGATTTGGATTAATGGCAAGTCAGGCAAAAGCTATCGGGTTTGATCAAGCGCATCGATGATGAGGCAGATTTGGAATTCCCTTTGACCTTAACGGTTTGCGGCACGCAGCATGTCAATTTCAACGTGCGTTATACTGAGGTCATGCCCGTCATTGCCTTCAATGCACAAAGACCGCCCGCCCAGATCAATTCGCGACTCGACTGTTTCCGGTAAAATTAGCGTCAGCGGCGCGCCGTGATTCTTGGTGAAAACCGTCCAGGCTGCGGGTCAATTAACTGGCTTCATGCCGCCAAAAAAATCGAACGTCTCTGCCCGCACCCAGCCAAATTCGTAATTCAGCATGAACAGCGCAAACATGATTGTCGCGACAATCGTGGTCCGCAGAATGAAGCGCCCTGGGCTGAACACATGCGGTGCGCTCTCGGCCTGGCCAGGGACTCGCTCGGCGCCCGCTTCTTCAGTGGTGCGAACGCCAAAAGGCAGCACCAGAAACACCGAAAAGGCCCACATCAGAAAATAAATGGCGACCATTGAGGTGATCTGCATGGCGATCAGGCCTCGATCATCAGTACATCGACGATTGGCTTTTTACCCGTCCAGCGCGACGCAACGCGGCGAACCGCGAGGCGGACCTGTTCGCGGGTTTTTTCGCGATCCTTGCCGCCGTCGCGCACAGCCTTGGCAGCCGCATCGACCGCTTCGTCGATAAATGGGTCACGATCCTCCTCGACCGGGACGCCCTGCAGCTTGATCTGCGGATCGCCCAGCAACCCGCCATTCTTGCCCAGCGCAACCGCGACCGATATCTGGCCATTGAGGGAAAGTTTGCGGCGCTCGTTGATGGTCGTACCATCGGCCGGCAAGATCACATCGCCGTCAAGCACCAGTCGCCCAACGGGCGCATGGCCGATCTTCTCAGGGGCACCCGGCGCGAGCCGAATGATATCGCCATCGCTTTGCACCAATGCACGCGGCACACCCTGCTGCAGGCCAAAACGGGCATGCTCCATCATGTGGCGCATCTCACCATGCACGGGCATCAACAGTTCGGGCCGGATCCAGCCATACATGGTGGCGAGTTCCGGCCGGCCTGGGTGGCCCGATACATGGACATGCGCTTGTCGGTCAGTGATCATGATCACGCCCTTTGCCGCCAGCGCATTTTGGATACGCCCGATCGCGACTTCATTGCCGGGAATCTGCTTCGATGAGAAGACCACGGTGTCGCCGGCATCGAGCGAAATCTGGTGCGAACCAAACGCCACGCGGGCAAGTGCGGCGCGCTCTTCCCCCTGCCCGCCCGTCGCCACGATCAGAACCTTGTCGCGCGGCATTCGCATCGCCGCATCCCAATCGACCCTTTCCGGAAAATCGGTGAGGTAACCGGTCGCCTGCGCGACCTTCAGAATGCGATCGAGCGATCGACCAGCCACGCAGATGGAGCGACCGCTGTCGCGCGCTACCTCGCCCAGCGTTTTCAACCGCGCGGCGTTGGAGGCAAAGGTAGTGACGAGCACACGCCCCTTGGCAGCGGCGACCACGTCGAAGAGCCCTTTGCGCACCGAGCTTTCGGAACCCGATGCCTGCGGGTTGAACACATTGGTCGAATCACAGACCAGCGCGAGCACGCCTTCATCGCCGATTGCGGTCATCACCTCGGCACTCGCCGGGGCGCCGATGACGGGTTCGTCGTCAAGCTTCCAGTCGCCGGTGTGGAATACTTTGCCATAGGGCGTGGTGATCAACAGCGCGTTGCCCTCAGGGATCGAATGCGCGACGGGCACAAAGCGAAAGCCGAATGGCCCCAGCTGAAACTCCTTGCCGGGCTTGACGATGTTGAGCTTGACCCGGTCAGCAATGCCCTCTTCATCAAGCTTGCCGCGGATCAGGCCAGCGGTGAAGGGTGACGCGAACAGCGGCACGCCAAGGTCTTCGGCAAGATATGGTAACGCGCCGATATGATCTTCATGCCCGTGGGTGAGGACAATGCCGAGCAAATCGTCCAACCGCTCCTCGATAAAGGCCAGGTCGGGCAGGATCACCTCAACGCCTGGGTAATTGGGATCGGCAAAGGTGATGCCGCACAGGCGAGCGGCCATGGAAGGTGCGCGGTCAGGCGCAGAATATCATCGAGATGGGGGAGCGAAGCGGCGCGGTTCGGCGCGCTCCGATGCAACTCTATGCTGCTATATGGGCGCGATCCCACATCATCGCCAGCCCCTGAATGGTCAGATCAGGCTCGACAACGTCGAAAACATCAGTTTGTTTTTCAAAAAGCGTCGCCAATCCGCCGGTTGCGATCACCTTGACCGGGCGACCGACCTCCGCCTTGATCCGCGCAACCAGCCCCTCAAGCATGCCAATATAGCCCCAATAGATGCCGATATGCATCTGGCTGATCGTATCGCGACCGATCACGCTGGTATCGGCGGGCGCTTCAATGGCGATGCGTGGCAGCTTGGCAGCGGCGGTGACCAGCGCGTCGAGCGACAGGTTGATGCCGGGGCAGATGATCCCGCCCTTATAGGCGCCAGTATAGTCGACAACCTCGAAGGTGGTGGCAGTGCCGAAATCGATGACGATCAAATCGCCGGGGTGCAGCGCGTGCGCGGCAATCGTGTTGACGGCCCGGTCGGCCCCCAGCGAATTGGGCTCCTTGACGTCGATCTCAATGCCCCATTCGACTGGCGGCTGGCCCGCGATCAGCGGCTCCGTATCGAAATATTTGCGCGCCAGGGTTTGTAGATTGTGGAGCGCGCGCGGCACCACCGTTGCGATGATGACGCCAACGATATCCTTGCGGTCATGCCCTTCAAGCTGGAGCAACTGGCTGAGCCAAACAGCATATTCGTCCGCCGTGCGGCGCGGATCGGTGGCAATCCGCCAGCGCGCGATAATGGCTTTATCGCGGACCAGCGCGAAAACGACATTGGTATTTCCGGCGTCAATCGCGAGCAGCATGCCTGCCTCCATTAGCCAATCCCCACGCCTAGCCCCGTTCGGGCTGAGCGAAGTCGAAGCCCTGGCGCTGCGCCTGCCCTTCGATTTCGCTCAGGGCGAACGGCGGTTGGGTCTTCAAATCAAAAACACATCGCCCGCGTGAATGACACGGGTGCCGCCGTCCGCCAAGCGCAGGATGAGCGCGCCGTCGCGATCCAGCCGATCGAACAGCCCTTGCACCGCTGTCCCATCGGGCAGGCGGGCGGTCAGGGCGGTGCCGGGCGGGTGCGCGCTTGCCATCCAGCGGTCACGGATGGTGGCGATCCCCTCCCCCCGCCATCTGCCAAGCCAGCGCGCGAATCCGTCCGCCAGCGTGACGAGGAAGTCGTCCGCATCGACGCTGACGCCTTGCGCGGCCAAGCTTGTGGCGACCCGATCGAGATCGGTCGGGTGATGCGCGAGATTGACGCCAAAGCCGATAATGATGGCATCGCCCGACCGTTCAAGCAAAATGCCCGACAGCTTTGCGCCCGCCAGCAGCAGATCATTGGGCCATTTCAGCTGGATACGCCCCGCACCGAGATAGGCCGAAACCGCCCCCTCGAGAGCCACCGCAGCAACCAGCGCTAGTGTGGCGGGCTGTGGATCGGCAGGGCGCAGCCGGACGAGCGTGCTGGCGTAGAGATTGCCGGGTGGCGACACCCATGCCCGCCCCTGCCGTCCGCGCCCCGCCGTCTGGCGTTCGGCACGCAGCCACAACCCCTCGGGCGATCCCGTTGCCGCCAGCGCGATCAGGTCGGCATTGGTG
>JAIERC010000029.1 GCA_019747165.1 Sphingomonas sp.
CAGGGGGGCTTCTTCCTGCCCGATGCGCACCGCGCAGCTGCGGACGTTTGGGCAACCACTTGCCTGCTTGCGTCAGCTCCGGGAGGCGGTCGGTCGGTCGCCGCGCAACTCATCGAAGCAGCTCGACGCACGACGCATCGGCTTTACGCCAAGCACGCACCATATGAGTGCAAGGATGTGCTGAAAGCGGCTAACTATCGGTGGTCACCTGACCGCCGCGCTTGGTGGATTGAAGGTGATCCCGAACAGATCGCCAACGAAGCTGCCTGGCTGCGGGAAATCTCGACACGCATTGAACCCGCGATTGAGAAAGTGACTTGGTTTGAGCGGCACTGCTGATCCGCCACTTTCCAAAGATCAATGACGAAATATTCCAAGAAATGCGGCTTCACAACTTTCAAATAGCCCAGAATGCTCTTAGCCGACCCGGGAGTTGCTGCACCTTCAAAAGCCTCGGTAACGGACCCGCCAAGGCGTTTGGGCGAACGTGGCGTCGAACGCCGCGCTGGGGACGCGCAGGCCCACCGCCAGGCGCGATCGATCAGCTACCGCATCGGCAGCGCCAAGTTCCCGGTCCTCAAGGATCTCGACACGTTCGTCTTCGCCGGCACGCCGGTCGACGGAGGCCGGGTGCGCGAACTGGCCACCGGCAGCTTCCTTGATGGCCGACGCAACGCGATCTTCATCGGCGGCACCGGCAAGACGCATCTGTGCATCGCCGTCGCCTCGGCGGTCATCCGCGCCCATGCCCGCGGCGGCTTCTTCAACCTCGTCGATCTGGTCAACCAGCTCGAACAGGAAAAGGCCGCCGGCCGCAGCGTGCGCCTCGTCGAGAAGCTGCTGCGCTACGACCTCATCGTTATCGATGAACTCGGCTATCTGCCGTTCAGCCAGTCGGGCGGGCAACTGCTGTTCCACCTGATCAGCAACCTTTACGAAGACACTTCGCTGCTGATCACCACCAATCTCGCGTTCGCCGACTGGCCCCAGGTGTTCGGCGATACCAAGATGACGACCGCCATGCTCGATCGCCTGACCCATCGCTGCGATATCATCGAGACCGGCAGCGACTCCTGGCGCTTCAAAAACCAGGACCGGCAGGCGAAAGGATTTGCATCTGGAGAGGCTGAAACTCCGATCGGGCTTCGCCCTCACTGCGTTCCAGCCTCTCCAGAAGCCCAATCCCGATCACCGCGCCGAAACCAGTTAATAAACGGCTTTACGGCACCCCAAGGGGGTCGCGTTTGGATGCGATTTGACAACCAGAACAAGCCGTACGGATTTTAGATCAAATTCGTTTGGCCTGGAAATCATCCGAGCGGCACGTTGCGCGGGCCCGCGCGCGCGAGAATCGAGCGATTGATGTCGGCGATTGATCGTACCCCGGTCAGCGCCATTGCGACGCGCATTTCCGCTTCGATCAGCCGCAGTAGCTTGGCGACGCCCGCTTCGCCCTCGGCGGCGAATGCCCACAGCCACGCGCGGCCGAGCAGCACGCCGTCCGCGCCCAAAGCGAGTATGCGCACGACATCAAGGCCTGACCGCACGCCACTGTCGGCGAGGACGGTCAGGTTGTCCCCCACCGCATCGGCGATCGCGGGCAGCGCGCGGGCAGTCGACAGCACGCCATCGAGTTGCCGCCCGCCATGGTTCGAGACGACGATGCCGTCCGCCCCTTGCTCGACCGCAGCGTGCGCGTCGTCGGGATCGAGGATGCCCTTGATGATCAGCGGTCCGTCCCAGGCAGCTCGGATCCAGTCGAGATCGGCCCAGGTTACCGACGGGTCGAAGTTGCGCCCGAGCCAGCCCATATAATCGTTCAGGCCATTGTCCTTGCCCAGCACCTTGGCGAGATTGCCGAGCGGGTGCGGCCGACCGCGCGCCCCCACATTCCACGCCCAGCGCGGGTGAGTGGCCGCCTGCCACAACCGGCGCACGCCCGCGTTTGGGCCCGACATGCCCGAATGCGCATCACGGTAACGGGCTCCCGGCACGGGCATATCGACCGTAAACACCAGCGCCTGCGCGCCCTGTTCCTTGGCGACGGCGAGCATATCACGCATGAATTCGCGGTCGCGGATGACATAGAGCTGGAACCACACCGGCCCTGATGCGGCGCGCGTCACCTCGGCGAGCGGGCACAGCGACACGGTCGAGAGGCAGAATGGCACGCCTGCCGCGTTCGCAGCCCGCGCTGCCTGTACCTCACCGCGGCGGTGGTATATGCCGCTGATGCCGACAGGGCCGAGCACCACAGGCAGTTTCTGCGGCTGCCCGAACAGGCTGGTCGTCAGGTCAATCGCATCGACGTCGCGCAGTACCCGCCGACGTCATTCATATCTGGGCGGCATCAGCCCGCTCGCGTTCGAAGCCAAGGTGGCATAGTGAGATAGGTGACCGGCACAAAACCGTTACAAGTCCAGACACATGAAGACGTGATCAGCAGCTATGTATCTGGCAGGTAAACGGTTGGCCATAGCGGCGCTGTGCAACTTCGGTGGTTTGGGGCGATCAATCAGCGACGCGAAAACGTGCGAAGGAAGATTGTGTAGGCGCCAGCCGGAAAAGGACCAGCGATAGCGCTCATGCCCCTTGCGCACTCAATGCCACCTCAGCGGCGATTTTGCCGGTGCGATCGATGATGAGATCGATGTCGGCTTCGCTGGTGCGCAAGTTCATGAAGCAGGCGCGAAGCCCAATTTCACCCTTGACCGACGCCGGGCCAAGAAATGCATCGCCACTGTCGACCAATCGCTTCAGCACCGCGCGGTTGCCGGCCACGTCGAGCGATTTGGCCTTGAAGCACACGCAGTTGAAGACCACCGGCGACAGAAGCTCAAGCGTGCCGCTTTGTTCGATTGCCGTGCCCATATATGTGGCGAGATCGGACATCCGGTCGATGATCCGCGCATAGGCATCGGTGCCGAAAAGCTTCAAGGACCACCAGACTTTCAGCGCCTTGAAACTGCGGGTGAGCTGGGGGCCATAATTGGCGTAGTCGATGAAATCGGGATCCTCCGACATGGTCAGATAGCTGGGCGTGGCGCTGAACGAATGCCGCAGGTGCGCCCGGTCCCGAACAATGACACAACCGGCCTCGGCCGGGCAGAACAGAAACTTGTGCGGATCGAGCGACACTGAATCGACCATACCGATCGCCGACATTGCCGCCTGGTATCGATCGCTCAATACGGTCAGCGCACCATAGGCGCCATCGATATGCAACCATAGCCCCTCGCGCTTGCAAAAGGCAGACAGTTCGGCGATCGGATCGATCGCGCCGGTCGTTACTGTCCCAGCGCTGGCGACGACGCAAAAAGGCTGGCGACCTTCCCGCCGGTCCTTGGCAACGGCCTCGGCAAGCAGATCGGTTCGCATCCTGAAGGCGTCGTCGGTGGCGAGACGGCGTAAGTTATCGGTGCCCAGCCCCAGGATCGACACTGCCTTGTCGGTGCTGGAATGCACTTCGTCGGATGTATAGAGGATTAGGGGTGCCGACTGTCCCTGTAGGCCGTGGGTGCGGGCCTTTTCGCCAAGCGCGTTATCGCGCGCTGCGGTCAGTGCGATCAGATTCGCCGCCGATCCGCCGCTCGTGATCAAGCCGCCCGCTTTGCCGGGGAAGCCGAACAGGTCGGCGAACCAGCGGATCACCGCCTGTTCGACCGCATTGGCCGATGGCGACAGATGCCACAGATTGCAATTCTGGCCGAGCAGACTCGCCACCGCATCTGCATAGGGCGAAATCGCATTGGGGGTCGGCTGGACATAGGGCAGAAAACGGGGGTGCGCGCTCTGCGTCGCGTTGGGCACGATAACTGCTTCAAGCTCTTCGAACAACGCGCCCAGGGTTGAGCCGGCGCGCGGCATCGGCGCATCCATGATTTGCCGAAGAGCATGGCGGTCAACGTCTGGATAGACGGGGCGATCCGCCACGGTTTCGAGATAGCGAGCCGAAAAGTCGCCGAAAAGTTTCCAAGCCTCATCATGCTCAGCTTGATTGAGCAAAAGTTGCGAAACAGATGGCATGGGGATCATTGGGGACACCTGATCAATAAGCGAGAGTGGAAAGCTATAAAGTGCCTTTGAGCACAATGTCGATGATCGGCGGTTCGGACGTCTTTTGTGGCTCGCTTGGTCGCGGCGTCGTCGCCGGGGAACTGCCCCTGGCCCGATCAGCCCGGCTGAGCTTCGAGTTCAAGGCCTCGATCGCGTTCGTAACCGGTATGAGGCTCCTCGGTGCCGACGTTCCTGCTGCGACTCGCCGAGTTGCAGCGTATGG
>JAIERC010000007.1 GCA_019747165.1 Sphingomonas sp.
CATCGCCAACCTGTTTCAGGACATGGTTGACCCCGGGGAGCAGCACCAGCTTGGCATCCTTGCGCCCCGCCGCCAGTATCCTGGCATCCTCGACGCCGATCTGGATGTCGTTTTCCCCCTGCACGACCAGCAGCGGCCCTTTGCTCTTCGCCGCCAATTCAGCGGGGCGATAACGCATCAAGTCGATAAGGTAATCCTGCACGGCAGGCGCGAACAGGCCCAGCAGCCCTGGATGCATGCCCGTCGTATCGACATGCTCGCCCGCCGCCAGCTTGGCGAGCGCAGCGTCGGCCTGGTCGAAAATGATCGCATTGGCGGGGTTGGCGTGGATTTGGTCCTTGATCAACACCCCGAAGGGCCGCCCAGCGGCCGACACCAATATCCGTCCGCAAATGCCGGGCGCGTCGGGCGTCGCCAGCACCACCAGCCCGCCCTCGCTATGGCCAAGCAGCCAGACGCAGCGCGCACCCGTCGCGGCGCGCGCGGCCTTGACCCAGGCGGTCACGTCAGCGGCATAGTCAGCGATCGTCACCTTGTTGGCCTCGGCGATAGCGGCTTTGCTGCCGAACATCCCGCGCTTGTCGATCCGGACGGTCGAGATGGCGCGCGCCGCCAGCGCCTCGGCGAGCAGGCGATAGGGTGCTGCTTTTATCCCATATAGGTTGTTACCGTCGCGGTCGGTGGGGCCTGAACCGGGGACAATCAGCACTACCGGCGCCCCTTTGCCCACGTCGGTCAGCGTACCGTGGAGTGTCGCGAGCGGACCGGGGGCGGTGACCTCGATCGAGGCGGCGGGGACGACGGCCAGGGCCAGCGCAGCAAGCAAGTTCACAGAGGTGATCACCAAAAAATCCTTTCTCTTCAAGAACGCCAGGGCCAGTGCCAACCCCAGCCGCCATCGGTCTTCAACCAGACGAGCACGATAAACGGCACACCCAATAACAACGCGGTGCACGCCTTGTCGGCAGGGTCGTCGATCGAGCGATCGACGCAAATTACCAGCACAACGAAGCTGACTATTGTCGCCCATCCCTGCCATGTCGCCGGGGTGGCACCCAGGCCGAATTGGCGGGGCAGGAACCAGTAACCGGGGCGCACGCGCGGTGGATTGTTACTATCGGGCTTCATCACTCGTCCTCCGGCTTTGTCGGCGGCCGGCCCCGTTTGGGCTGATCGCTCACTGCCACTTTCACCCCTCGTCGCCCGAGCGCTTCGCGCAGCAGATATTCGACCTGGGCGTTGACGCTGCGCAAATCGCCCGCCGCACTCCGCTCGATCGCCGCATAAAGCGCGGGATCGAGTCGGAGCGGAAAGGCTTTTTTGGGCGGCGCCGTCACGCGTTCAACCGATCAGTAAAGCGAGCCGGCGTTAACGATCGGCTGCGTTTCCCGCTCGCCGCACAACACGACCATCAGGTTCGAGACCATCGCCGCGCGACGCTCGTCATCCAACTCGACGACATTCTTTTCCGACAGCATGGCAAGCGCCATTTCGACCATGCCGACCGCGCCTTCGACCAGCGTCTTGCGGGCAGCAACGACGGCTTCGGCCTGCTGACGCCGCAGCATCGCGCCGGCGATTTCCTGCGCATAGGCAAGGTGGGTGAAGCCGCATTCGTCAACGGTGATGCCCGCCACTGACAATCGCTCCATCAACTCGCTGCGCAATTCGGCCCCGACCTGATCGTGATTGCCCCGCAAGGTAATCTCCTGATGCTCGAAATCATCATAGGGATAGCGCGAACCGATCGTGCGCACCGCTGCCTCGATCTGCGCGAGCACAAACGCTTTATAATCATCGACATCGAACAGCGCTTGCGCGGTATCGGTCACGCGCCACACCACTTGTGCTGCCATCTCAATCGGATTGCCGCGCAGATCGTTGACCTTGATCTTTTCCGAAATCAGGTTGTTGGCGCGGAGCGAAACGGTGTTCTTGCCCATCCATGGCCACACCCAGCGCAAGCCATTAACCCGGTCACTGCCTTTATAGGCACCGAACAAGGTGATTGCGGCGGCCTGGTTGGGCTGCAGCATATAAAATCCGGGCGCCACAAAGACGAACAGCAGGACGCCAGCGACCAGGGTACCGAGCCCGATCAACCGATCAGCCGGGATCATCAACCCGCCGAACGCCATCACGGCCAAGGCCGCGAGCATGACCACGAGCATGAGATAGCCACTCGACGCGCCCGCCGGATAATCCCGGCTCCGGGCGAGCGATGCGCCAGCTGTAACCGACTCAACCATCATTACCTCCCATTAATATGATATCATAATTATATCAATACCTGGGGCGGCACAAGCGGAATCGACGGCACGCAAAAAGGGCGGCGGTGCCCCAACACCGCCGCCCTTCAAGAGCGCATCAAAGGAAGCGCTTAGCTGATGACAATCGTCACAGCGCGGCGGTTCTGCGCCCAGCTGGCTTCGTCCGAGCCCAGCGCGATCGGGCGTTCCTTACCATAGCTGATCGTGGTGATCCGCGTGGGCGAGATGCCGCGTGCGGCGAGATAGTTCTTGGCGGCGTTGGAGCGGCGATCACCCAGCGCCAGGTTATATTCGCGAGTGCCGCGCTCGTCGCAATGCCCCTCAATCGTCACCGGCACGTTCGGATACTTCGTCAGCCAGGCAGCTTGGCTGTCGAGGACCGCGCGCGCTTCGGAATCGATGTCATATTGATCAAGCGCAAAGTGAATCGTGTCGCTGGTAATCGAGCGCAGGAAGTCTGCGGCCGAACCCGGGATAATACCATCGCCAACCGGTTGATAGCCCGGTGCTGTCGTCCCCACGGGGCCGGGGGGCAATGCTTCCTTGCGCTTGGTGGTGCACCCGGCTGTCGTCACAAGTGCGGCAGCGATGATGATCGTCGTCGTCAGTCTGGCCATTTCATCCTCCTTCGACCGTGGTCGTTCGATTTGGCTCGGTCCGTGAGCCTGGGTTTGAAGCAATGGTTAACACAGAGTCAAACACTAAGGGCGCAGCGGGCCCCAGCCGGGGTCCGATCCATCCAGAGGTGTTGCAAGTTTACGCTCATTGACGCCGGTAAGATCGACCGACCAGAGATCTGCCGTCCCATTGCGGCCCTGCCCTGAACGGAAGAACATCAATACCCGGCCATTGGGGGCCCAACTTGGCCCTTCGTCCTGCCAGTCATCGGTCAGCAATTTCTCGCCGCCGCCGCTGGGACTCATGATACCAATCCGGAAATTGCCCGTCAGCTTGGTAAAGGCGATCAGGTCACCGCGCGGGCTCCACACCGGGGTGGCATATCGCCCGCCCCCAAAACTGATCCGGCGCTGATCCGATCCATCGGCATTCATCAGATATAGCTGCTGCCCGCCTGACCGATCGCTTTCGAACACGATTTGCGACCCATCGGGCGAATAGCTGCCGCCGGTGTCGATCCCCGGTGCATTGGTCAGCCGCTGCGGCTGTCCGCCGCCCGTAGCCACCCGGTAAATGTCGATATTGCCGCCAACCGCCATTGAGAACAGCACATAACGGCCATCGGGCGAGAAGCGCGGCGCGAAGGTCAGATTGCCCGGCGGCACCAGCTGGCGCTGGCGACCACTGCCGATATCGTAGATATAAATGGCCGGGCGATCACCGACATAGCTCATATACACGATCGATTGCTGATTGGGCGCGAAGCGCGGCGTCAGCACGATTGACTGGCCATTGGTGAGGAAGCGGTGATTGGCCGCATCCTGATCCATGATCGCCAGCCGCTTGATCCTGCGATCTTTCGGTCCGGTTTCAGAAACATAGATCACACGGCTGTCGAAATAGGGCCCTTCGCCGGTCAGCCGCGTATAGACCATATCCGCGCATTTATGCGCCGCGCGCCGCCAATCGGCGGGCTGGACGACAAAGCCCTGCCGGGTCAGTTCGATCTTTGAAAAGACATCATAAAGATAACAGCCAACCGTCAGCGTCCCGTCGCCATTGGCGCGGACAAAGCCCTGGACCAACGCCTGCGCGCCGGTGCCCCCCCAATACTCAAATTGCGGTGCGGTCACTTCCGGAAAGTCGATCGGCTTTAACGCATTGGGGCCAAGCGGGCTGAACAGCCCGGAATTTTTAAGATCGGCCGTCACCACAGCGGCAAGCTGGCGACCCAGCACATCGGTAGCGCCAGCGGGGGTGGAGACCACCACCGTGGTCGGCATCACGGGAATAGCGATCGGCAATGGTGCGGAAATGCCGCCCGTAACCGACACGTCAAGCGGCGGCGGATCGGCTTGCGTCGGCCCTGCGGCACTAGCAGGCGGCGATGCCGGGGCGGTTTGCGCTGCCA
>JAIERC010000410.1 GCA_019747165.1 Sphingomonas sp.
CCGAGGATTCGGAGGAAAAGCGCCCCACTGTCCAGGTCGGCGATCCTTTCACCGAAAAGCTGCTGATCGAAGCCTGCCTTGAACTCATGGCCAGCGATGCGATCGTCGCGATCCAGGATATGGGCGCGGCGGGTCTGACGTCCTCCAGCGTGGAAATGGCGTCAAAGGGCGGCGTCGGTATCCGGCTCGACATGGACAAGGTGCCGCAGCGCGAAACCGGCATGACGGCGTATGAGATGATGCTCAGCGAAAGCCAGGAACGCATGCTGATGGTCCTCAAGCCCGGCCGAGAGGATTTCGCCGAAGCCATTTTCCGCAAATGGGAACTCGATTTCGCGGTGATCGGCGAAGTGACAGAAGCCGACGAATCTGGGGGCCGCATGGTGCTTGTCCACCACGGCGAAATCGTCGCCGATATCCCGCTCGGCCCGCTCGCTGACGATGCGCCCGCCTATGACCGCCCCTGGGTCCCCACCCCGCCCGCCAAGGCGTTGGTCGATATCCCCGATTGCAAAGACGTCGCTGGCGATTTGCTCAAGCTGATGGCATCGCCCGATCTCGCCTCACGACGCTGGATCTGGGAGCAATATGACCAGAAGGTCGGCGGCGACACGGTCCAGCCGCCCGGCGGCGATGCGGCGGTCGTCCGCATCCATGGCACCGGGAAGGCGCTGGCAATCACAACCGATTGCACCCCGCGCTATTGCTTCGCTGACCCGGTAGAGGGCGGGAAACAGGCGATTGCCGAGGCTTATCGCAACCTGTCCGCTGTCGGCGCGAAGCCGCTCGCCACCACCGATTGCATGAATTTCGGCAACCCGCAGCGCCCAGAGATTATGGGGCAATTCGTTGGCTGTATCGAGGGCATGGCTGAGGCGTGCGCCGCGCTCGATTTCCCGATCGTGTCGGGCAATGTCAGCCTGTATAATGAAACCAAGAATGAGGACGGCACGGGATCAGCCATCCTCCCCACCCCCGCAATCGGCGGCGTTGGCTTGCTTGCCGACTGGACCAAATCAGCGACGATCGCCTTCAAGGGCACCGGCGACGTCATCATGTTGATCGGCACCCCGCGCCATGATCTTGGCCAGTCGCTTTGGCTGCGCGAGCTCCATGGGCGCGAGGACGGCCCGCCGCCCCGCGTCGATCTGGCCGCTGAGCGCAAGAGCGGCGAATTCGTCCGCGCGCAAATCGAAAAAGGGGCACTCAGCGCGGTGCACGACGTGTCCGACGGCGGCCTGATCGTCGCCATCGCGGAAATGGCGCTGGCCGGCAATATCGGCGCGATGGTGAGCGCCCCGCTGCCGTACGGCCTTGCTCGGACCTATTTTGCCGAGGATCAGGGGCTCTATGTCGCGACCGTGCGCGACGAGCATCTCAACGACTTCCTGCATGCCTCGATCGATGCAGACGTCTCGGTCGAGCGCATCGGTCGCACCATTGCAAACCGCATCATTGTCGAATGCCCTGTCACTGACCACGTCGTCAGCCTAACTGACTTGCGAGCGGCGCATCAGGGGTTTTTCGCCACGTTGATGGGCGGCCCCGCCCCCGAAAAATAAAGACGCGACGCGGTCGCGAATTACGCTTGTCGACTGTCGCCCCCGAAGAGCGCGATCACCGCGATTGCGCGCGACAGGGCGAATGATGATGACGATACCTGCCACCCCCATGCCCAACAGCATCCGTCGATCGATGCTCGTCGCCCTGGCGTAAAGAGTGTTCGCATTGTCGCGCCGTGCGGACTGGCGGGCGTGTGTTGCCCTAGACAGCAGCGCTCCCCAACCACGGGTCATGGGCGCGGTAGCGGTTGCGGCGGTGACTGGACCCGAAACGACGTCAATGATATGGTTAACGCCAGATTCAGGGGAATTTGATCTCAGGGGAATATGGTCATGGCAACGGTGACGGGCGGATCATGGTACATCGCTGCAAAGCCGACATCCTACAGTATTGTCGGCTTTATCCTGGCTCTGCTGGGCGGCACGATCTTTGCCGGCGCTGCGGATCTGCTCGGACAAGTCGGCCTCGCGAAGCTTAGCGGTGACACGCCTGAATCGGTCTTGCGCAGGATCGCCGGGGCCGTCGTTGATCCAGCGACCATTGGCGACGGAACAACGGTGCTGGCGATTGGCGCGGCCGTCCATTTTGGGATTATCCTGGCAATGGTGCTGGTCTATCTCATCGCCGCCGCCCGCTTTCCGCTGGTCAATAGCACGCCGGAAATCAGCGCTTTTGGCTATGGGATGATTCTGGCCTTCATCATGACCTGGATCGTCTTGCCGCTGCGGTGGCCGGATCAGGTGCCAGGAACGGCGCCGCTAGACATCATTGTGCCTTTGATCCGCCATATCGCGCTGGTCGCGACACCAATCGCCATTACCGCCAAGCTCGCCGCCCGGCGCGGTTAAAGGCGTATTAATCGGCGGCAACCGGTGAGAACACCGGCGGCCCTGATGTCTTTGGGCGAATAGTGGCACCAAAGACCGATGGTGACGCATTTTTTGATCGTGATCCGATAAAATTCTCCCGCGTTGATCGACGCCGAAAATGTCGCTTCATTGCCGCTAGATAGCCGCCAGATGATGGCAAAAAGCGCCGAAATTGGCGGCTTCCGGCCCCCTTTAGGCAGCGGTTGAACAGTTGCGCGCTCGTTTAGGACGGCGTAGCCTCTCACCACCGGCAAGCAAATTTGGGGCAAGGCGATATCATGGGCATTTTGAGCACCCTTTTTGGGGGCGGTAGCAAAGCTGCGCCCTTGGCACCAATCAAAGCGATGATCGATTCAGGTCTGGTCAGTGTTGCTGCCCAACCCCGCAATAATGCGCTCGATCTCGCGGACGAAAAGCTGGAACGCCTTTATGTTTTCCTGATCGATCACGATTATCCGGGCGGATCGGCGGCGATGCATAACGCCGTATTCGCCCATTATGGCCTTCCCTATCGCAGCTGCTTCATGATCGGCGACCCAGCGCGGGTTGGCGAGATTGTTGCCGGGCTACGGTCTTGCTCAATCTATAGCGGCGGCGGTGCGGGATCGGGCTTCAAGGACAAAATTGCGCCGTCGCTCGACGGTCTGGCGCCCTCTGCCGAAGTCATTGGCAGCGTGAATGTGATCGCCCGAGAAGACGGCCGCTTTGTTGGCCATAATACCGATGGCATCGGCTTTGTGGCCGGGTTGCTTAACGAATATCCCGGCTGCGTTGCGGGCCAGAAGATCGTTATTCTTGGTGCCGGGGGCACGGCGCTGCCAATCTCCTATGAACTGGCCAAGGAAAAGCCACGCGAGGTGGTGATCGTCAACCGCACCGTCGCCAAAGCGCAGACGATCGCTGATCTTATTGCGCCGCTGACGAGCGCCCGCGCCGTTGCGGAAAGCGCGCTTGGCGAAGAGCTTGCCAATGCTGGTCTGGTCGTCAACACATCGAACAAAGGCGCGCAGCCGAACGAAAAGTTCAGCGCCTTTGCGGCCATGACAGGCAATGTCGAAATGGATTTGGCCCAATCAATGGCCAATCTGTCTCGCTTGCCCCAAGAAGCGATCGTCGCAGACATTCTGCTCGAGGATTTGCCACTGACCCTGAAGCTGGCGCGCAACGCTGGCCATCGCACGCATTCCGGGCAGCATATGAACCTGTTCCAGGCAGCGCCGGCATTCAAAATCCTGACCGGCCTCGACAAGCCAGACGCGGCCTTGCTCGACATTATGCGCAAAGCGTTGGGATGACGACATCAAAGGCCGCAACCACGCAGGCACCAATATCGGTTAAACCCCTTGATTTGCCGCGCGATGAGATGGCGTTTCGACTTACCTACGAACCGCTATTGCTCAAGCGATCGCTGACGACCGTCTTTCGCCCCGGTGATCGCCGATGGCCGAAATGGCGGGGATACCGGCCCGGTGAAACCGTTACTGCCCGCGTGATTGTGCAATCCGGCTCTGACGCGCTTGGCATTCCGCCGGTGTTCAACGCCCTTCGGATGCGTATCCAGATCGACGCGATCGATGTGGTGGCGCCGACGGAGTTAGGGCCAGAGGATTTTATTGGATCCTCCCCCGACGTCCATGACGAAGCGTCACTGCGGGCGCATCTGTTCGACATCTATGGGCAACCGCTGGAGGCGGTCGGCGAGATCGTTTCGCGGATCCGCTTCAGCTATGTGGACGACAAGTGACCCCAATGGGGGCGGTCGCTACGCCAAGCGCTGAAACGATCAATCGACCGGCCCGCCACCGCGGGCGCTGGTGGGTGGCCGCGCTGCTCTTCAGTGCGATGGCGTTCAATTATTTCGATCGGCAGATGC
>JAIERC010000004.1 GCA_019747165.1 Sphingomonas sp.
GGTTGATCAAGGATTTCGAGATTCCTGACCATCTGCTGGTCGCCAAGGCCACATCGGCCCGGATGATCGCGCCATCGGCCAAGCAAGTTGATATGCCGGTTGGTGACGGCTTTGTCGGCATGGTCGATCGCGACGTGTTTGACGAATGGCTGCGCGCCCGCGCCGCGCTGACGGGTGCCGAGCGCCGGACCGGCAATTTCGAGCGGGTCGATCGTGATCCGGATGGCTGCGCGGTGATTGTCTATACTGAGCGCCGTGGTGGTGAGGAACACCGGGTCCGCACCCGCAGCGTGATTGGTGCAGACGGCGCGCGTTCTGCCGTGGCCCGGCAGGAATTACGCGGCGCCGAGCGGGTGCCATGTGTTTTTGCCTATCATGAGATTGTGAAGTCCCCGCCTGCCAGCAGCGAATTTGACCCGTCGCGCTGCGACGTCATCTATCAGGGGAAATTCTCGCCTGATTTCTATGCCTGGGTATTTCCGCATGGCGAAACGTCGAGCATCGGCGTGGGTAGTGCGCACAAGGGCTATGAGCTGCGCGATGCGATCACCCGGTTGCGGGCGGATAATGGCATGGCGGACTGCGAAACGATCCGCTGCGAAGGGGCGCCAATTCCGCTCAAGCCGCTCAAGCGCTGGGACAATGGCCGCGACGTGCTGGTCGCAGGCGACGCCGCCGGGGTGGTGGCGCCGGCTTCTGGCGAGGGCATTTATTACGCGATGGCCGCCGGTCGTTTCGCGGCGGAAGCGATTGAGGCCTATCTCGATACCGGCAAGGCTTCGGCCCTGAAACAGGCGCGCAAGAAGTTCATGCGCGCGCATGGCAAGGTGTTTCTGGTGCTGGGGATCATGCAGTATTTCTGGTACCGCAATGACAAGCGCCGCGAGCGTTTCGTCAAGATTTGCGAGGACAAGGATGTGCAGGAGCTGACCTGGCAGGCCTATATGAACAAAGAACTTGTCCGCAAAAAGCCAATGGCCCATTTCAAGATCTTCATGAAGGATATGGGGCATTTGTTGGGATCGACGGCGTGAAGATATGAGCCGCGCCTGGGTATTCCCGGTCCTCACTGCCGCCCTGGCGACGGGCATTGTCGCGGTTATGGGATCGACGATCACGGTGACTGGGCCGTGGTATGATCAGCTTATCCAGCCGCGGTGGGCGCCGCCCGATCGTGCCTATGCGATTGCCTGGACGATCATCTACGCAATCAATGTGGTTGCGCTCGTGACGGGTTGGCATGCGATGCGTACCCGACGTGAGGCGGAAACTTTCATCGCGCTATGGGCGACCAATGGCTTTCTCAACATCTTGTGGAGCTTGTTGTTCTTTCGTCTGCAACGCCCGGATTGGTCAGTCATCGAGGTGATCTTTCTGTGGCTCTCGGTCGGGTCGCTGATCGTTTATGGCTGGCGGCGATCAATGACGGCCTCAATCGTACTGGTTCCCTATCTGCTTTGGGTGACCTTTGCGGGCTATCTCAACATGGCGATTGTCCGGCTGAACGGCCCCTTTTCTTGACCGAAGGCGCGATGGCGGCGCTGTTCGCCAACGGGCTTGCCGCAGATATCATTTTGGTCGTGATCGCCGCTGAAGCGATTTGGTTGCGGATGCGGCGACGTTGGCTGCTCCTGGCAATCCTGTGTCGGCTGATGCCCGGCATTTTGATGATGGTGGCGTTGCGGGCCGCGCTGACGGGGCAGAGCTGGCAATGGATCGCGCTGCCACTGACATTCTCCTTCCCGTTTCATCTCGCCGATCTCCACTTTGGGCCTGGACGGCGGGCAAAAAAATAGGCGGGCGTGTTAGCAGGCCCGCCTATAATCGTGGGTAGGCGTTTTACTTTTGCGCCGAGAGGTACGCGATCACATCCGCGCGCTTCTGCGCATCGGGAAGGCCGGGATAGGTCATCTTGGTGCCCGGCACGACGCGCTGCGGCTTTTCCAGATATTGGAACAGCTTTTCAGGCGACCAGGTGATGCCGCTATTCTTGTTCGCTGGCGAATAGGTATAGTTGGCGATCGACCCGGCGGCCCGGCCGACGACCCCGTGCAACGACGGCCCGATCTTGTTCACACCCGCTTCAACCGCATGGCAAATCTTGCACGCAGCAAAGGTGGCTTCGCCCTTTGCGGCATCGCCGGTAAAGGACGCGAACTTGGTGCCGTCCACGGTGTCGACATTGTCGGCTGCCGGGGCCGCGACGGCTGCCGGGGCTGGGGCAGCGGCTGGCGCTGCTGCAGGTGCGGCGGTGGCTGCTCCAGCGCTTGGGGCTTCGGCTGTTTCGGTGGTTGGCTTGGACGAGCATGCCGCCAGCGCCAAAGCGGAGATGGCCACGCCAAGAGCGATTTTGCCAGCGCGATTCATTGAGTTCGAGTCCATCAATTCCTGCTCCTGTATCGAGTGCCGGGATGGCCCGGCCAGCCCAACAGTCCGCGAATCAAAGTCGCTTATGCCAAGGGGTGATTACACGCAAAATCATATGTGTAACATCGCCATTGCGTGGCTTTTAACGTAGGGCAAGGCCCACCGGGACCAAATCCCGTATCAATCGTTGTGCCCGAATGAAAAAAATTTGGTTCATCAGCAATGCGGCATCCGGATCAGCCAGCCCGGATAAAGTGGCGGTGCTGGTCGAGCTGTTTGCGGGCAAGGGCTGGCATTTGATCGGGCACAGCCATTTCCCCCACGATATGCTGCCCGATGCCGCCACGCTGGATGCTGCCGGGGTTGATACCGTCATTCTATATGGCGGTGACGGCACGATCAACGCGGCCATTGGGGCGCTGCAAGGATGGGGCGGTGCCTTTTTGCTGCTGCCTGGGGGCACGATGAATTTGCTGGCCAAGGCGCTGCATGGCGGTGGTGATCCGGCTGCAATTATTGCGGCGAGTGTGACGCAGAGCATATTGGTGGCGCTGCCCTTCGTCGCGAGCGGGGGACGCCGGGCCTATATCGGGCTGATCGTTGGGCCGGCCGCAAGCTGGGTCCATGCGCGCGAACGCGTCCGTGCCGGAAAAATTGGCGGGCTGGGACGGGCGATTGGCCATGCCTGGGCGCGCACCTTTGGGCGCGGCATACGGCTCGGCGGGGCATATGGGCTGCCAGCAGGCGCGCAGGCCGTATTGATTTCGCCTGACGACCGGCAATTGCGGCTGGCGGCAGTTGATGCGCGCCACTGGCGATCGATTGCGGTGCTCGGCTGGGACTGGCTAACCGGCGACTGGCTGGCCGCTGCCGCCGTGACGGAGAGTGTTGCACCATCGGTGTCGATTGAAGGAGATCGGCCCGTGCAGGCACTGTTTGACGGTGAGCCACAGCTGCTGTCGCCGGGTGTGCGGATCAGTGCCGGCCAAACACGGGCACAGTTCATCAGCACCAAACTGCCCGCATGATCAGGCTGTTTCATATCAGCGATATTCATTTCGGCGCTGAAGACAGCGCAGCGCTGGCCTGGTTTGCCGATTGCGTGCGCCGCGAGCGGCCCGATGCGGTGATTGTCACCGGCGACTTGACGATGCGCGCCCGCGCCCGCGAATTTGCTGCCGCCGGGGCGTGGTTGAGCGGGCTTGGTTGTCCGGTGACGGTTGAGGTCGGCAATCACGATCTGCCCTATTTCAATCCGCTTGCCCGTGCCATTCGGCCCTATGCACGCCATGATCGGCTGGCGCGGATGATCGATCGACCGCTGGCCATTGCTGGCATCCATATTGTGCCGCTGCGGACGACTGCGCGCTTCCAGTGGCGGCTGAATTGGTCAAAGGGGAGGGTTAGACAAAAGCAGCTCTCGCGCGCGCTCGCCCGGATCGAAAGCGCGCCTGCAGGGGCGACGATATTGGTTGTCGCCCATCATCCGCTGATTGAGATGGGGACCCGGGGCACGGCGCGCACGCGGCGCGGCGCAGCGGCGTTGACGGCGCTGGCAACGGCGGGCGCGCAGGCGGTGCTGACCGGCCATGTCCATGATGCTTTCGATGTCGCTTATCCCGTTCTGGACCGAACTGTGCGGTTGATCGGGGCGGGGACATTGTCTGAGCGAGTGCGCGATAGCCGGCCTTCGTTCAACGCCTTACGGATCGACTCAGGCCAGTTGGATGTCAGCGTGCGGGAGATGGCGTAGCGGGCAATCGTCGAGCAGCGATGGTTCAGCGCAACCAGCGGCGCATCTGCGGGAAGCGCGCCGCACCGGTCGATGCCGCCAGCTGCGCATTAGCGGCCATGCCGAACCATTCAAGCATCGGCACCCCGAAATACTGGCCGTTGCCGAAATTCTCGGCAATGCTGCTGCCGCCGCCCCGATAGCCATCAT
>JAIERC010000340.1 GCA_019747165.1 Sphingomonas sp.
CCAGATCGGCGAGCCCCATCGTCGCGCCGCCCAGCCAGGTGCGATGATCGAGCAGGAAATCGGTATAATCGAGATGGCCGACCGCCGCCTTCATCGCTTCGCGCAGTGCCTTGGCATCGGGCGCGGCGCGGTGGACGATCCGTTTTTCCATCCGCTCCTGGAGCAAGGGCGCGGTGATATCGCGGTAAAACTGCGTATCGAACCAGGCGACCAGCCGCCGCGTTTCGGCGCGGTTGATCGCGGTGCCATTGATCATCGCCGCCTTATCGACGGTTTCTTCAAGATACTCACAAATCGCCATCGAATCGATCAGCACCAGCGATCGGTTGGGCTCGACCAACACCGGGGTCTGCCCGGCCGGGTTCATGTCAAGAAATTCGTCGCGGCGGGTCCAGGGTGATTCGCGCACCAGATCATAGCCGACGCCCTTTTCGCCGAGCAGGAGCCGGACCTTGCGCGAAAACGGGCAGAGCGGGAATTGATAGAGTTGCCACATAGCCAGCAACTCTTAACGCCCGTGCCCGCCGCGTAAAGCACTTGCGCGGTGAACCGCGTCGCTATTCCGCCGCCACGGCTTCTGCGCTGTCATCAAGCGGATAGCGCAGCCGCATCAGCATTTCCTTGGGCACCACCTGCCAGAAATGACCAACCACCCGGTCCCAATCGTCGAGCAAGGCCGCTGACCATTTGCTGTCGGTTTTGTCGTGATGGGCACGGATCAGCCCCAGCAAAACCGATTCCCAATGGCGCGAGGCAATGGGCTGCCAGATGATGCTTTCCGGGTTGGCGCGCGCCGGGAAGTGGCGATCGGGATCATAGACAAACGCCATGCCGCCAGACATGCCTGCGCCGAAATTGGTGCCGACCTCGCCAAGGACGACGGCAATGCCACCGGTCATATATTCGCAGCCATTGGCGCCGCAGCCCTCGACCACGACATTAGCCCCCGAATTGCGCACGGCAAAGCGCTCGCCGGCCTGGCCCGCTGCGTAGAGCTGGCCCGATGTTGCGCCATAAAGCACGGTATTGCCGATGATCGTGTTATGCTGGCTGATCAGCGTGGAGCTAACCACCGGGCGCACTGCAATGATCCCGCCCGACAGCCCCTTGCCGACATAATCATTAGCGTCGCCAAATACTTCCAGCGTGATCCCCTTGCATAAAAAGGCGCCAAGCGATTGCCCCGCCGACCCCCGCAGCCGGACATGGACATGGCCGTCAGCGAGTTTTGACATGCCAAAGGTACGGGTAATCTCGCTCGACAAGCGCGTGCCGACGGCGCGGTGGGTGTTGCGCACCGAATAGGTGAGCTGCATCTTTTCGCCGCGCGAGAATACCGCGGCTGCATCGCGGATCATCTGCGCGTCAAGGCTGTCTGGCACGTCGTTGCGCCAGGTCTTCAGGCTGAAGCGGCGCTGACTGTCATCGGCATCAACTTTGGCAAGGATGGGGTTCAGATCGAGATCGTCGAGATGCTCGGCGCCGCGGCTGACCTGGCGGAGCAATTCGGTGCGACCGATGACTTCATCCAGGCTGCGCAGGCCCAGCTTGGCCAGGATGTCGCGCACTTCCTCCGCAATGAAGGTCATCAGGTTGATGACCTTTTCCGGCGACCCGCCGAACTTCTCGCGCAAGCGTTCGTCCTGCGTGCAGACACCGACCGGGCAGGTGTTCGAATGGCATTGACGCACCATGATGCAGCCCATCGCGACCAGGCTAAGCGTGCCGATGCCGAACTCCTCGGCGCCGAGGATGGCAGCGATGACAATGTCGCGCCCCGTGCGCAGCCCGCCATCAGTGCGCAGCTTGATGCGGTGGCGCAGGCCATTCAGGGTCAGCACTTGATTGACCTCGGACAAGCCCATTTCCCAGGGCGTGCCCGCATATTTGATGCTGGTCTGGGGGGATGCACCCGTACCGCCGACATTGCCGGAAACCAGGATGACATCGGCATGCGCCTTGGCCACGCCCGCCGCGACGGTGCCGATGCCTGCTGACGAAACGAGCTTTACGCAGACGCGGGCGCGCGGATTGATCTGCTTCAGATCATAGATCAGCTGTGCCAGATCCTCGATCGAATAGATGTCATGATGCGGCGGCGGGCTGATCAGCGATACGCCCGGGGTGGCATGGCGTAATTTGGCGATGAATTCAGTGACCTTGAAGCCGGGCAGCTGCCCGCCCTCGCCGGGCTTTGCGCCTTGCGCCACCTTGATCTCGATTTCGTCGCAGGCGTTCAGATATTCGGCCGTCACGCCGAACCGCCCACTGGCGATCTGCTTGATCACCGAATTGGCGTTATCGCCATTGTCATAGGGGGTGTAGCGGGATGAATCTTCGCCGCCTTCGCCCGACACTGCCTTGGCGCCAATCCGGTTCATCGCGATGGCGAGCGTCTCATGGGCTTCCGGGCTGAGCGCGCCCAGAGACATGCCGGGCGTGACAAAGCGTTTGCGGATTTCGGTGATGGCTTCGACCTGATCGACCGGAATGCCCTCTGCCGGATAGTTGAACTGCAGCAGATCGCGCAGATAGACGGGCGGCAGATCAGCCACCCCGCGCGAAAACTGCAGATAGGTCGAATAGCTGTCGGTGGCGACCGCAGTTTGCAGTAAATGCATCAGCGGTGCCGAATAAGCGTGCGTTTCGCTGCCCAGCCGCTGGCGATAAAAGCCACCGATCGGCAGAGTGGAAACAGGGCTGTCATAGGCCGCATCATGCCGCAGCTTCGCGCTGAGATGGAGCGAGGCATAGCCTTCGCCCGATATCTTGGCGGGCATGCCGGGGAACAGATCATTGACCAGGCTGCGGCTCAGCCCGACCGCTTCGAAATTATAGCCGCCACGATAGCTGGAGATCACCGCGATCCCCATTTTCGACATGATTTTCAGGATGCCTTCCTCGATCGCGGTCTGGTGCCGACGCAGGCAGTCTTCGATCGAGCGATTGCCGAACAGCCCGCGCGCGTGGCGATCGGCGATTGCCGCCTCGGCCAGATAGGCGTTCACCGTGGTGGCACCGACGCCGATCAGCACGGCATAATAATGCGTATCGAGGCATTCGGATGTGCGGATGTTGACGCTGGCATAAGAGCGCAAACCCCGGCGGACGAGATGCGTATGCACCGCGGCTGCGGCAAGGACGCCGGCAATGGCAACGCGGTCCGGCCCGGCATTTTCGTCGGACAGGAACAGATCGCTGCGCCCCTCGCGTACAGCTTGTTCGGCTTGCGCTCGGATTCGCTGGATCGCCGCCCGCAGCGATTCAGGACCGCCATTTGGTTCAAAGGTACAATCAATCTCTGCGGCCTGCGCCCCGAAATGCGCCTTTAGCCGATCCCAATTGGCGCAGGTCAGCACCGGCGAATCGAGCACCAGCACCGGGCTTTTCGCACCCGCCAGATCAAGGATATTGGCAAGATTGCCGAAGCGCGTCTTCAGCGTCATCACTTGACGTTCGCGCAGGGGATCGATCGGCGGGTTGGTCACCTGGCTGAAATTCTGGCGGAAGAACTGGCTGATCAGGCGGGGCTTGTCGGAAATCACCGCCAGCGGCGTATCGTCGCCCATGGAGCCGATCGCTTCCTTGGCCCCATCGACCATTGGCGACAGGATCAGCTCCATATCCTCGATCGTCTGTCCGGCTGCAATCTGGCGACGGATCAGCTCGGCGCGATCATAGCGGCGCACCGGTTCGCCCGGAGGCAGCGGCAAATCGTCAAGCCCAATGAATTCGCCGATCATGCCGGCATAATCCGCCTCCCCGGCGATGCGATCCTTGATCTCGCGATCCTTGAATACTGCACCTGAATCGAGATCGATCGCGATCATCTGGCCAGGCCCAAGCCGACCCTTTTCGATAATCGTCGTCTCCGGCACCACCACCATGCCGCTTTCCGACCCGACAATCAGCAGCCCGTCATTGGTGCGGGTATAGCGCAGCGGACGCAGCGCGTTGCGGTCCATCCCCGCCACTGCCCAGCGGCCATCGGTCATGGCCAGCGCAGCCGGGCCATCCCAGGGCTCCATCACGCTGGCGAGATATTCGTACATGGCGAGATGCTTTGGCGGCATGCCACTATTGGCTTGCCAGGCTTCGGGCACCAGCATCAGCTTGGCGGTCGGCGCATCGCGACCCGATCGGCAGATCGCCTCAAAGGTCGCGTCGAGCGCTGCGGTGTCGCTCGCGCCCGCCGGGATCACCGGCTTGATGTCTTCTGAATGCTCGCCAAAGGCCAGGCTGGCCATCTTGATCTCGTGGCTCAGCATCCAGTTCTTGTTGCCACGGATGGTGTTGATTTCGCCATTATGCGCCAGGC
>JAIERC010000225.1 GCA_019747165.1 Sphingomonas sp.
GCCAGTTGGTTGAGGTACGCCCCGGCGATCGCGATCGCCGCCAGCGACAGTTACGGCTGACGCCGGCTGGCCGGGCGCTGGAAGCCGAACTGTTCGATCGGCTGCGCGCAAAACTCTCCGCAGCCTATACCAGTGCCGGGCAGCATTCGGTTGGCGGCTTCTGGGCAGTGCTCGAAGGGCTGATCCCTGACGAAGACAAGGCCCGGGTCGCGGCGCTCAGGGATTAACGCGCCGCCGCCGCCATCTCTGCATTGCGCCTCGTCGATGCCGCCAGCGTCTCACTGATCAGGCGAAGAAGCGCCTGATCCTTATCGAGCACATTGAGCCCTTCGCGGGTCGAACCACCGGGGCTGGCAACTCGATCGGCGAGCGTCGCGGGCGGGGCGTCCGCCTCCGCCGCGAGCAGCCCTGCCCCTTCAACCGTCGCCAGCGCCAGCCGCGCGGCTTGATCAGCGGGCAGACCCAGCGCAGCACCGGCCGCTGCAAGGGCATCGATAAAGCGATAGACAAAACCCGGCCCGCTGCCGGCCAGCGCCGTCACCGCATCGAACAAGGCCGCATCGACCCATTCGACCAGCCCGAGCGGCGCCATGAGCGCGCCAACGCCCGCGCGGGTTGCTTCATCGGCATGGTCGGCCTGCAAGGCGACCACGCCCTTACCGATGCCAACGGGCAAATTGGGCATCGCCCGCACGATCGCCCCAGCGCTAAAACGGCGCGCCAATGCCGTCTCCTCAACACCCGCCAGGATAGACAGCAAGATCGACACGCCATCCAGTCGTGCGCCCCATTGCGCCGCGATGTGGTCAAGCTGTTGCGGCTTCATCGCCAGCATCACCAGATCGGGGAGCGGCCCATCGGGCAGCGACCGTGCCTGACGAACCCCCGCTGGCAGATCGCGATCATGTCGGTTGACGACATCGACCTGATCGGCAGCGATAGCGCCACTGGCGATCCATTGGCGAAGCATCGCCCCGCCCATATTGCCGCAGCCGATCAGCCAGAGCCGCTTTGGGGTCACGCCTCGCCCTGGGTCTCGGTGAGCGCGGCGGCGAGCGCTTCCTTGGGGCTTTTGCCGCCCCACATCACAAACTGAAACACCGGATAAAAGCGCTCACACTCGTCGATCGCCGATTCAATCAGCAATTCAGCCGCCGCCAGCGACAAGGTGCCGCCATCATCAGCATCGATCAGCGCGGCATGGCGATACAGCAGGATACCGCTTGACGACCAAAGCTCGAAATGGCCGACCCAAAGCTGTTCGTTGACCAGCCCCATCGCTTCATAAACGGCGCTGCGCCGTTCGTCGGTAACGCGGATATCGGGGAAGGCCAGAAACTGCAGGACGCTGTCTTCCTCACGCCATAATGCGCGCAGCTCATATTCAGTCCAGCTGCCCTTCACATGGGCAACCACCTCGTCATCCTGGCGTTCATGCGTCCAGCCATGCGCCGCGAAATAGCTTTCCAGCATATCGATCGGCGCTGCATCTTCGCGCTCGTCATCGGCTTCGTGAAGCGTCACTCAATCCATCCTTGCCAACGCACCTGTCGCCATATGGTGCGTGCCAATATGCCCGACGATCGGCAAGGCTGAGCGCCCGCCGGGTAACAGAAATCTGTGGACAATATTGGCGTCGCCAATCAGGCGGCGCCCGACGATTTCTTGGTCTTGGCAGGGGCCGGCGCGGCTGGCTTTGCAGCGGCTTCGAGCGCGTCGAGCCGGACGCGCAGCGCTTCGGCGTCGTCGCGGGCCGCCGCTGCCATCGCCTTGACCGCCTCAAATTCATCGCGCGAAACAAATTCAAGCCCGCCAATCCATTCCTTGGCCCGGGCGCGGGCGCTCTGTTCAGCCTCACGGCCTACGCCAGCGAGCGTGCCGGCCGCCCCGTTCACAAATTTGGCGAAGTCATCAAACAGGCGATTTTCGGATTGCATCGTGAATTCCCCGATTCGGTCAGCGAATGATTTGGGTACTCGTCGCTGATGGCACAAGGGTTTCCGCGCCAGGATTAAGCTCACCGATCATATAAGTGAGATACCCGGCAAAGACGATCCACCCCAGATACGGCACCATAAGCAGCGCTGCCCCCGTCCTGATCCGGCCAAAGGCAATCATCGTCGCAAAGGTCAGCGCGAACATCGCGCCAAGCGTAATCAGCGACCAGAAAATCTGGTGCGCGCCAAAAAACAACGGCGTCCAGACCAGATTGGCAACCATCTGCCCAGCAAACAAGGCCACTGCGGCCCCCCGCGTCGTTGATCCGCGGGCGTGGATAACCATCGCCAGCGCCAGCCCGATCAGCACATAAATGACGATCCAGGCAACCGGAAATGCCCAATCAGGCGGGGTTTCCGCTGGCTTCACCAGAGCCGCATACCAGCGATTGGCCGATCCGGTCGGCACACTGCGCGCCGACGTGAAGCCCAATAGCAGGATAAACGGCACCGTCACCACCGCCCATCGCATAAACGCCAGTCGAAGCTGCTGCTTCGATGCAATTTCTCTCACACCCATTCCTTCACGACTATATGTCCGGGCAACTGGCCAAAATCCAGCACGAGACATATTGTGACATCTTTCGTGCCGCCAAATCAGCGGATCGGCAAGCACCGATAGATACTTTAATAGCTTAAATTGACACTTCGTCGGCGATCCGGTGCGCCGCAAGCAAGAATTCAACGTTCCCTTCGGGACCGGTAATCGGGCTTTGGCTGATGCCATCGACCCGCCAGCCCTGGTCTGTGAACCAGCCCGCTGCCGCATCGCAAACGCGCCGGTGAATGGCGGGGTCACGCACAACGCCGCCCTTCCCCACCTCGTCACGCCCCGCCTCAAACTGCGGCTTGACCAGCACCAGCGCGCGCGCATTGGCCTTGGCAAAGGTCAGCGGCACCGGCAGCACCTTGGCAAGCGCAATGAAGCTGGCATCGCAGACGATCAGGTCAACCGGCTCGGGGATATGCACGGCTGTCAGGATGCGCGCGCTGGTCTGTTCATGGACGATGACGCGGTCGTCCTGGCGCAGCTTCCACGCCAGCTGGTTGGTCCCGCTATCGACTGCATAAATACGCCGAGCGCCCCGGCTGAGCAGCACATCGGTAAACCCGCCGGTCGACGACCCGACATCGATCACCACCGCGCCAGTCACCTCCCAGCCGAAATGGTCGAGCCCATGCGCCAGCTTCACCCCGCCGCGCGACACCCAGGGATGGTCGCGCCCCTTCACCTCAATGGTCACAGTGTCGGGCACAGTCTGCCCGGACTTCTCGATCTTGCGGTCACCGGCAAAGACCAGCCCGGCCATCACCAACGCCTGCGCCCGCGTCCGGCTCTCGGCCAGGCCACGGTCGACGAGGAGTTGGTCGATACGGATTTTAGTCATGGAGCGCAGGTTAGAGGCTATTTGCACCCTCGGGAACGACATGATTTGATGTCCTCGTTCAAGCGCGCTTCGGCGGCGTTGAGCCGCTCCAGATCCTTGCCGCCATCGAAATTGAACGACTCATTTTCACAAACCACATAATTGTAAAACGGCAGTTCGGTTTCCGAAATCCCGCCTGTTCGGATGGCGCGCTCTTCGCGGCGAAGTTTGTCGTCATAGCTGGCCTTGGCAACGAAAAACGGGCTCAAATATTGGCTCTTATGGACCTCAAGCGCGGCGCGACAATTGGCGGCGGCATCCTCGTCCACGGCAGCGACCGCGCGCAAGCTGGCGACACAGGCGGGATACTCACGATCGAACGTGTCTGCAATCGTTGGGCGTGGACCAAGCTGCTGGGTTGCCCAATTGAGGTCGGCATCGCTCTTTGCGCAACTCGGCGCCGCACTGGCAGGGGGAGCTGGAATCGCGAGTCGATCGGAAGGCTGCAGCATTGGCGAGCTGCTGGGCGTTGGCGTTGGCGTGGTCGCAGGCCTGGCGTTGGGCTTCGAAACCGGCTTTGAAGTTTCGGTGGCAGTCACCTTCGGCGATGTCTGCACAGTTGGGGCGGCATTAGTCAGCTGGCGCGCGCCAAAACTTCCAACCGCCAATACCACCGCACCGATCAATGACCGAAACAGCCATTTTCGCTGGTCCGCGTCACGGATCGTGACGACCCCAATCATATCGGAAAGTGAAATCAATGCCGCGATCGCAAATATCGCGACGAATACCCACATGATTGCATCAATGAACGTCATGATCCGCCCCCCAGAGCCATAGACGAACATAAAATTATCCGAAAATCCAGTTGTGACTTACGCCCGCACTTCTCCGACGGCTTCTTCGTTCCAGCGGAGCGCCTTGAGCACCTGTTCGATGATCGCGTCGGCGTCGAGTTTTGCC
>JAIERC010000413.1 GCA_019747165.1 Sphingomonas sp.
CGGATCAACCCTTCAACTTCATCACGGCATCGACCAGCTGGCCGACGGTTTCGATTTCCGCCTGCATATTCATCGTGATGATGATGTCGAAATCATCCTCGATCGCGGCCACAAAATCCATGACGGTCAGGCTGTCCCATTCAAGATCACCCTGAAAGGTGGTCGCATCGCTCAGCGCGACGCCCTTCTTGTTGAATGGCTCGATCAGGGCGGTAACGGTGTCGTAGACGGCGGTGCGGTCGCTCATGTCGGTCCTTGCAGATGGGATAATGGCTGCCCGTGGCAGGCAATTGCGGCGGTAATCTGACGAATCTATAGCAGGCCTTGCGTACGATACCATGCAGCCGTCGCTGCAAGCCCGTCACGGGTTGCGATTTGGGGTGACCACAGCGACGTGGGCGGGCGCTTAGCCGGGTCAACGGTCCAGTCAGGATGGCACATATAGCCGACCCGGTCAGGCGTCAGCTTCGCGCTTGATCCCCGAAACAGCCCGTCGAGACGCGCCGCAATCGCCAGCAAGGCGCGCGGCAGCGGCAGGGGCAGCACGCGCTGGCCAATCGCTTCACCGATCGCCCTGCCAAGGAAATCGGCATGCGTCCAGCCGCCGGGACTACCGTCATCGGGTTCGATGATCAGCCGACCGATATCCTGCGCGGCCAGGGCCAGCAGCAATCGGGCGAGATCATCGACATGGATCACCGCCATCCTGCCCGGAGGAGGCATCAGCGCGATACCCATTTTGGCGATCCGGAAGGTGTCGAGCATTTCAAGATCGCCCGGGCCATAAACCGCAGGTGGGCGGACAATGGTCCAGTCCAGCGGTGCGCTCCTGATCAGGCGTTCGCTTTCGGCCTTTGACCAGCCATAGTTGGAGAGCGCGGGCTCGCGCGCGGCGAGCGAAGAGACATGGATGAAGCGTTGGATGCCAACGTTGACCGCCGTGCCGATCATCGCTTGGGTGCCCGTGATATTGCCGGCCGCGAAGCCTGCGCGATCGGGCGCGCTGACGACGCCGGCGACGTGAAGCACCGCATCGGCCCCGACCATGAGCTGCGCCAGCGCGTCCGGCGTGTCGAGCGCACCCGCGATCCAGGTCACGCCAGGCTGGTCGGCTTGCGGTTGGCGGGCAAGAGCGCGGACCTGATGCCCGGCTGCGGTCGCGAGCGCGATCAGGCGCTTGCCGACAAAGCCGGTCCCGCCGGTCAGCGCGATGATCATAGCAGCGCCATATGGTTGCGGTGCACTAATGCCCCGCGCGGTGCATGGCCCAGGATGGCGGCGTGATCCTCGCTGCGCTTGCCGCATAGGCGGACGGCGTCGGCGGCATCATATTCGCTGAGGCCGCGCGCGATGACGCGGCCATCGGGGGCGGTGATTGCAACCAGGTCACCGCGCACGAAGTTGCCGGAGACTATAGTGGCCCCTGCCGCGAGCAGGCTCTTGCCGGATTTCAGCGCGGCGATTGCACCGGCATCGACGCTGATCTCACCCTTTGCGGTCAACCCGCCCGCCAGCCAGGCCTTGCGCGCCGTGGCGCTGCGTTCGGCGACGAAGATTGTCCCGCGTCCGCTCGCGTCAAAGACGGCGAGGGGGTGGTCGACATGGCCTGATGCAACTGCCAGCGTCACACCCGCGCCCGTTGCAATCCGCGCGGCAGCGATCTTTGACGCCATGCCCCCCGATCCCATGCCGGAAGCGGAGTCGCTGCTCGCCATCGCTTCGATCTGCGTATCGATGCGCTCGACACGCTCAATCAGTTGCGCATCAGGGTGGGTGAGGGGGTTGGCTTCGAATAAGCCAGCCACGTCAGACAACAGGATCACGCCCTGCGCCGCTGCCGCCTGCGCGATCCGCGCAGCAAGCCGGTCGTTGTCGCCAAAACGGATTTCTTCTGTGGCGACCGAATCATTCTCGTTAATCACTGGCACGACACCCAGCGACAATAGCCGCCCCAGCGTCGCCGAGGCGTTGAGATAGCGCCGCCGGTCTTCAAGGTCGTCGAGCGTCACCAGCATTTGCGCGGCGGTAAGGCCCTCTGCACCCAGCAGTTCAGCCCAGATCTGGCTAAGCGCGATCTGCCCGGTGGCCGCGGCGGCCTGCGCATCCTCCAGACTGGCGCGGCCCCCCTTGGCGAGCTTCAGCCGCCGCGCACCCAGCGCAATCGCGCCGGAGGAAACTACGGCGATCTGCTGCCCGGCCTTGGTCCGCGTGGCGATATCGGCGGCAAGCGTCGCCAGCCAATCGCGCCGTACGTCGCCCGAAGGCGTGACGAGCAGCGACGATCCGACCTTGACGATCAGGCGCGGGCAGGTGGCGGGGGAGAAGGGCATCAGCCCCGCGAACCAACCAGCCGCACCAGCCACCACAGGGCGGCCCCGATCAGCGCCAGATTTGGCAGCCACCATGCCGGATCGAAATCGCCAGTAAGCGCCCAATAGGATATCGCCATCAGTCCAGCGCAAAACGTCAGTGCGAGCGATATCAGCGCAACGGGCCGCCAGCGCGGATCGCTCCGACGCGCCATTCTGACGGCCAGCAGACCTGTCAGCGCAAACGCCAGGTCGAGCGGTGCGAATGACCAGTTCCAGGCATCGACCTGTCCCGTGCCATAGCCCGCGTACATCATTTCCTGCGGCAATTGCAGGAGCCCGGCACAGGCCAGGATGGCGATGCCCCAATAGAACAGCATGCTCGCGTCGAGCACGCGCAATGTGAGCGGCAGGCCGCGCGGCATCGTCAGATCGGCGACCATTCGGCGGCCTCTTCGCTATTCCCCTCTGTCGGCGCGGCCTCGAGCGGGCCAATCGCTTCAACCAGTCGGTCGAGTACCGCCTCGATGCCGTCGCCGCCCGCGCCCGATAGGAGCATCACCTCAGCCTTGCTCGCACGCTTAAGCTTGGTCGCGAGCTTCTTCACCTCAGCCGCAGGGAGCGCGTCGATCTTGTTGAGGCCGATCACTTCGGGCTTGTCGATCAGCCCGGCGCCATAAGCGTCAAGTTCTCCACGAACGATCCTGTAGTTATCCACAGGGTTATCCTCGGTTGCGTCCACAAGATGGAGCAGCACCTTGCAGCGCTCGATATGCCCCAGAAAGCGGTCGCCGATGCCTGCACCGTCGGCTGCGCCCTCGATCAGGCCGGGAATGTCCGCCAACACGAATTCGCGGTTGCGGTGGCTGACCACACCCAATTGCGGCCGTGTCGTGGTGAAGGGATAATCACCGACCTTGGCATTGGCGTTGGTGGTGGCGTTAATGAAGGTTGATTTGCCCGCATTGGGCAGCCCGACCAGCCCGGCATCAGCGAGCAGCTTCAAGCGCAGCCAGACCCAGCCCTCATCGCCCGGCCAGCCGGTGCCGTGCTGGCGCGGGGTGCGGTTGGTGCTAGTCTTGTAGCTGGCATTGCCGCGCCCGCCATCGCCGCCGCGCATGAACACAGTGCGCTGGCCGGGGACTGTGAAATCGGCAAGGACATGTTCCCGGTCTTCGCTCAGCACCTGCGTGCCGACGGGCACGCGGATGATCAGGTCCTCGCCGCCCGCGCCGGTGCGGTTTTGCCCGGCACCGCCCTTGCCACGCGGCGCGCGGAAATGCTGGGTGTAGCGAAAATCGATCAGCGTGTTCAGGCCCGCTACGACTTCAAAAATGATATCGCCGCCCTTGCCGCCATTGCCGCCATTGGGGCCACCATATTCGATGAACTTTTCACGGCGAAACGAGACTGCACCGGGGCCACCGGCGCCCGAACGAACGAAAATCTTGGCTTGATCGAGAAAATGCATCGCGCACCTCTAGCGCAAAGTAGCATTTTATCCAGTGCGCGGGCGATCACGTCTTGACCGGCAAACCCGCCGCAAGCCGTGACGCGGTCAGCTGCCGCACCGCCAGTTCCCGCGCGCTGCCGCGCGGCAGGCCAAGTGCGCTCGCCATAGGGCCGCCGAGCAGCGCATCGCCCAGCGCCATCAGCACCAGCGACAGCGTTTCCTCGCGCAGTGACGGGCCGTGCATGTCCTTGTCTTCGGCCAGCTGATCGACCAGTCGGTGGATCGCTCCCAGGATGGGATCAAGCGCATCGACATTGCCAGACAGGATCATCCAGCTGGCCAGTGCGCCAGCGCCATCGTTGCCAAAAGCGTCAAAGGTCAGGTCAACGACCTCCCGCGGATCATGATCGCCGGTGCGGGCGCGCATGACAGCGGCGGCGATCGTGCCGACGATCGACTCGGCCATCGCCGCGATCAGCGCCTTTTGCAGCCCGGCGGCCGAGCCGAAATGATGGAGAAGATTGGCGTGGGTTCGCCCGATCCGCGCGGCGACGGCCTTTAGCGTTACCGCCTGCGGC
>JAIERC010000464.1 GCA_019747165.1 Sphingomonas sp.
TGGCGTTTGAAGGCGTGCTGATCTGGTTCGCGTTGATGCTGGGCGGGGTGCCGATGGCGCTGGTTTTGGGCATTATCGCCGGCATTCTGGCCTTCATTCCCAATGTCGGGGCGATTTTGACGGGCATTTTGATGGTCGCGGTTGGCTTTAGCGCCGGCACGCATGAAGGCGTCTGGGCAATTGCCACCTATCTGATCGTGCAGAATTTCGATGGGTATGTCGTGATCCCGCTGGTTGCCAAGCACACGGTGGATATGCCGCCGGCGCTGACGCTTTCTTCACAGATATTGGCAAGCACGTTGTTCGGCGTGATTGGTCTGGCGCTGGCCGATCCAATCGTCGCGATGATCAAGGTGGCGCTCGAACGTGGCTCTGAGCTGCCAGCCCTTGGTGAGGGGCCAGCGGTGGCTGCTCTGCCCAGCGGCACTGACCCAGGCGTTCCCGGCCCGGCATGACCTCTTCGGTAATCGCCACCTTATTTGATTATCATCGCTCCTCGGCCAGTTACCGGGTGCGGATTGCGCTGAACCTGAAAGGCATTGCCTGGTCGCGGGTGGCGGTAAACCTGCTCGACAATGAACAAGGCAGTGCTGCTAATCTCGCGCGGAACCCGCAAGGGCAGGTGCCGACGCTCGAAATCGACGGGCTCTTTCTGATTCAGAGCCTGGCGATCATCGACTATCTCGATTCAACCCGCCCTATGCCCCCCTTGCTCCCGCGCGAACCGGCAGCGCGCGCGCGCGTGATGGCGCAGGCGCTGGTGATTGCTGCGGACACTCATCCGATCGGCAATATGCGTTTCATCCGCCAATTGGGCGACCAATTCGGTGCGGATGAGGCGGCAAAGAATGTCTGGCGGCGGCACAGCATGGCATTAGGACTGCACGCGCTAGAGGCGCTGGCAGAATCCGAAACGTCTGGCAGCGCCGGCCCCTTTCTCGGCGGCGATTCGCCCAACCTTGCTGATATCTGCCTGGTGCCACAGCTCTATAACGCCCGCCGATTTGATCTGCCGCTTGATCCCTATCCCCGGCTTGTCCGTGCTGATGCCGCCGCCAGCGCCCTTTCGGCTTTTGCCGACGCGCATCCCGATCGCTTCCTGCCCTAGCTGGCCGACAGACCTATCCGCCTGCCGCTCCTGCCGAACAAAGACCTTTTTTTGGTCAATTTTGGGATCACCTTGATGGGCTATGGCGCGGTGCTGTCGGCATTGATGGCAGTGACGGCGGCACTCATGCTGTCGGTTCTGCTGTAGTGATCATTGCGTTCAGCCTGTATTCGCTGGTTAGGAATCGCGTATGAAGTATCGTTTTGTAGGTTTCGCGCTGGCCAGCGTTGGGCTGGCGATGTCCGTCGGGGTGAATGCGCGGGTCGGGGGGCAGGATGCGCCGGCATGTGACGGCAGCGGCCCTGCCATTGAAGCAAAGATTGTCGGCCTAAAGGATCGCTCGGGCAGGATGAAGCTGGAGCTATATCCCGCAACCGAGGAGGATTTTCTGGCTGATGACTCGATCCTGATCGCCGCTGGCAAGGTTTTTCACCGCGTCTGGGCGCCAGTGCCCCAGGAAGGCCCGGTTACGCTGTGCATCAAGGTGCCCAAGCCGGGCCATTATGCGCTGTTTTTCACGCATGACCGAGATGGCAAGAACAAGTTCAATTTCTGGCGCGATGGCGGTGGCGTGCCGAGCAATGTGCGGATTGGTGCGGCCAGGCCCAAACTGGCCACGGCGACGATTGAGGTAGGAGAGGGCATCACGGTCACCACCATTAAGGCGCAATATTTGCGCGGGCTGAGCGGATTGGGGCCGCTGAACAAGGCGGAATAGCGACCGGGCTTGTTTCTTCCTGTCACATATCGTCCATATGGGCGGGGCAAGGGCGGCAAATCGCTCAACGGGAGAGACAGTATGACCATCCGCATCGATCGTCGTTCGTTCATTGTCACTGGCTCAATCGGCCTTGGTGCCTTTGCCATTCCCGGTTTCGCGCAGACCGCCATGGTGATGGACGCGAAGGGCTTTACTCATTCGGTCGCGAGCGGCGAGCCGAGCGCCGATTCGATGCTGTTGTGGACGCGCTATGTGCCGATGAGCGGCGATTCGGTCGAACTGCGCGCGGAAATTGCCGAAACCGCCGATTTCGCCAAAGTCATCTCAGGTGGCGCGCAGATCACCGGGCCGTGGCGCGATTATACCGCCAAAATCACCGTTGCCGGCCTGAAGCCTAGCACGCGCTATTATTTCCGCTTTGTCGCGCCCGATGGCAGTTTTTCCCCGGTTGGCCGGACCAAGACGCTGCCTGCGGGCCTTGCACCCTTATTCAAGGCGGCGGTGTTTTCGTGTTCGAACCTGCCCTTTGGGTATTTCAACGCCTATGCGCACGCGGCGCTGCGGAACGACATTGATCTCGCCATTCATCTTGGCGATTATTTCTATGAATATCAGACCGGTGATTATCCGGCGCTGAAGGATGCGGTCGCCGGTCGCCAGCCGCTGCCGGCGACCGAGATCATCCACTTGGCCGATTACCGGCTGCGCTATGCCAGCTATCGCAGCGATCCCGATCTGCAAAAGCTGCACAGCCTGGTGCCGATGATCGTCCAGTGGGACGATCACGAATCGGCGAACGACAGCTGGGAGGGCGGCGCACAGAATCACCAGCCCAAGACCGAGGGCGACTGGAATGATCGTCGCGCGGCGGCAATCCAGGCCTACCGCGAATGGATGCCGGTCTCCGACGAACCGTGGAAGACCTATGAGATCGGCACGCTCGCCACGCTGTTCCGCACCGAAACCCGCGTGCTGGGACGGACCAAACAGCCCGAGCTTGCGCCGCTGCTGTTCAAGCCCGATCCGGCCAAGGCACTCGCCGATTTTCGCAATGGCAGCTGGCAGGACCCGGCCGCGACGATGATGGGATCGCAGCAGGAATATTGGCTGGCCCATGCAATGCAGGCGTCGGTCAAGAGCGGGACGAAGTGGCAAGTCGTTGGCTTTGGTACGATCATGGGCAACACGCTGACCCCGTTGGGGGCGGAAAGCTGGCTCTCGCCCGATGCCGATCCGCGTGCCAAGGCCTATGTCAGGGCCGGGATCGCCGCGACCAAGGCGGGGCTGCCCTCCAATTTCGACAGCTGGGGCGGTTATCCGGCAGCGCGCAAGCGGTTCCTGACCTCAGCGCAGGGCATGGGCGCAAACCTGATCGTTATCTCGGGCGATAGTCACAATGCCTGGGCCTATGATCTGGCGCAGGGGGGCAAGGCCGTTGGCGTTGAGTTCGCTGGGCAAGGCGTTACCTCGCCGGGCTTTGAGAGTGCGACCAGCGCCGATCCCAAGATCGTCGCGAGGGCTCTGGTCGAGGCAAATGATGAGCTCAAATGGTGCGACACCAGCCGTCGTGGCTATATGGCGATGACGATCACGCCGACCAAGGTGAGCAACGACTGGATCTTCGTCGACACGATCAAGACACCGACACCGGCAGCGAGCATCGGCCATAGCGCGACGGTGCTGCGTGGGCGCAATATAATGGCATAAATGCCTCCCCGGCACGGGGAGGGGACCATTCGCTCTTTCAGCAAAGGGTAAAGGTGGCGTGCGGCAAGCGATGCGCCTTTGACGGTGCACCGCGATTCCCTGCCGCATGCGGCAGCTTTCGCTGCGGCGAGATTGGATTCGCCCAGAGGCGCGGAGGACACAGGGGGTCATGAGGTAGGCGACGCGCACAACGCGCATCGCTTGAATGGCGAAGCCAATTATTCCATGCGATCAGCAGACGTCCCTCGGCTAGGAGCGCAGCGCCTCTGCGTCCTCCGCGCCTCTGCGCGAACCAATCTTCACGTCAGGCGCGCACCGCCGTCATCAAATAATTGAGCTTCATATCGTCGCCGAGCACGAAACCTTTGGCTGGCGAAAAGCTCAGGCCCCGCACATCCGTTACTTTCAGCCCCGCGCCCTCGACAATTGCCGTCAGTTCGTCAGGCGTCAGGAACTTGTCCCAGTCATGCGTGCCGCGCGGGATATGACCAAGCCCCTCGGCAATCGAGATAAGGGCGACGCGCGACAGCGCCGTGCGATTGGGGGTGGAGAGGATCAGCAAACCGTCATCGGCAAGCGCGCCCGCCAACCCGGCAACGAAAACGGCAGGATCAGTGACATGTTCGATCACCTCCATTGAGGTAACGAGATCGAAGCGCTCGCTGCCCAGATTTTCGACGCTGCCGCTGCGATAATCGATTGTCAGGCCCGATTGCACCGCATGCGCGCGCGCGGCCGCGATATTTTCAGGCGCGGCATCCAGCCCGACCAGCTTGGCCCCCAGCCGGGCGAGCGGTTCGCAGAGCAACCCCGCGCCGCAGCCGACATCAA
>JAIERC010000212.1 GCA_019747165.1 Sphingomonas sp.
CCAGAAACATCCACCGGCAAAGGTTGCGACTTCGGTCGTCATTATGCGCTCCTCAATAACATCCCGCCTAGATAGGAACGGGCTCGCCTCAGACAATCGCTGTTGCTAGGGCAAAAGTTACAAATCGGGAGCGGTGGGAATGCAAAAGGGTTCGGTTCTGGTCACCGGTGGCGCTGGCTATATCGGTAGCCATGCAGTGCTCGCGCTGCTGGATGCCGGCTGGCCAGTTGTCGTCGTCGATAATCTCGTCACTGGTTTCGCTTGGGCGGTTGATTCCCGCGCCACGCTGATCCAGTCCAATATCGAGGATGATGCCGCCGTCCGCGCGGCGATGCGCGCGCACGATGTCCGCGCGGTGATGCACTTCGCTGGATCAGTGGTAGTGCCCGAATCGGTCAGCGATCCGCTCAAATATTACCGCAACAACACCGTCGCCAGCCGCGCGCTGATCGAAAGCGCGGTTGCGTGCGCCGTCCCGCATTTCATCTTCTCCTCGACGGCGGCAACCTATGGCATTCCCGATCAGGTGCCAGTCAACGAAGACAGCCCGACCCGACCGATCAACCCCTATGGCATGTCCAAGCTGATGACCGAGGCGATGTTGAAGGACGTCGCCTCGGCCCATCCGATGAATTTCTGTGCGCTGCGCTATTTTAACGTGGCGGGTGCTGATCCGCTTGGGCGGTCGGGCCAATCGACGGCGGGGGCGACACATCTCATCAAGGTCGCGGTCGAAGCAGCGACTGGCAAGCGCGATCATGTCGGCATTTTTGGGACCGACTTCGCAACACCCGACGGCACCGGTGTACGTGATTATATCCATGTCAGCGATCTTGCCGCTGCGCATGTCGATGCGCTCGACCTCTTACGCGCTCGGCCGGGCGACAGCCACATTATGAATGCGGGCTATGGCCGGGGCTATTCAGTCAATGATGTGCTCGACGCGGTTGATCGGGTGACCAACCGGACGATCGATCGCCGCTATCAGGGCAGGCGCGCCGGCGATCCCGATGCGCTGGTGGCGGATAACAGCGCGATCCTGGCCACCCTGCCCTGGCGGCCGCAGCTCGACGATCTCGACACGATCGTCGGCCACGCGCTCGCCTGGGAACGGACGCTGGCGGAACGATCCTAAAGGCTGAAGCGTGCCGAAATCCGGATGTCACGGCCAGCGAGCGGGGCGTAATCCTTCAGGAAGCTGGCCGCGCGCCGCGCCGTCACATCGAACAGGTTATTGGCGCTCAGCGTGAACGACAATTTGCTGCTGTCGAACGGGCGAAAGCCGATCGACACATTGGCAACGGTATAGCCATTGGTCGGCGTTTCGAAGGCTGCCGTGCGGTTCTGCTGGAACACATGCTCCACTTCGATGCGGCCATTGAGCTGGTCGGTTTGCGCTTCAAGCGCACCGAGCACACGGCCCGCCGGAATACGCGGCACCGGACCAATGCTGGTGATGGTCGCATGGACATAATCGGCCAGCGCATCGGCGTTGATCGCCACATCCCCCACCTGCGCGAGCTTCACCGAGGCATCGATTTCAAAGCCATAATAACGGGCATTGGCCTGAGTTGATCGGAAACAGGGCAAATCGACGGTGCGGCCGCTGGGCGCCGCCGCTGCCACGCAGACCGATTGATCGACCTGGGCTTCGGAGATGAAATTGTTGAACCAGTTATAATAGGCAGACGCATCGATGCTGTAGCCATCGCCGTGCCCGTGCAAGGTTGCCTCAAGCCCCCAGCTGCCTTCAATCCGGAAATTGGGATTGCCAAGTTCATAGGCCTGGGTGCCGGCATGCGGGCCATTGGCGAACAGCTCTTCCGCCGACGGCGCACGTTCGGTGCGCGAACCGTTCAGGCCGATCCGCCAACCGGGGATGATTTCATAAGACGCGCCGAGCGAAGCAGAAAAGGCATCGAAATTGCGCCTGCCCCCAAAGAAACGCGGGTCGCCCGCCAAGGGATTGGCGGCCTGGTTGGTCCGTTCATAGCGGACGCCAGCCTCGGCGTGGATTTTGCCGACGACCAGCTGCTGCAGCGTGAACAGGCCGATCTGATCGGTGGTGTTGGCAGGCAGAAAAGCCTCATCACCCTCGACGTCGAAATCGCGCCGGAAATATTGCACCCCGCTTGCGCCCTGCCAGTCGCCGCGCTTGGCCTGGATAACCTCCAACCGGCCTTCGACGCCGTTGTTGAAGAACGCGGTGCCAATCGTGCCATCGGGTGCCAGTTCGAAATGGCGATAGGTCGCCTGGCCGACACGCAGCCGGATCTTGTCGACAAAATCACCCTCGGCCCGCCATTCCCCGCGCACATCAACCCGGTTCTGGACGATATCGAGCCGGGGCGATTCCTGCGCCTGGTCGGGCAGCGTGGCGAAGCGAATCGGCACGCCGTACAGGCTGTCATAATGGCTATAGGACGCGCCTAGTGACAGCCGATCGCCGATATAGGCAAGCCCAAAGCCAGCGGTCCAGGTTTCGGCGGCGGTATTGGGCAGCGTATTGCGCACGGCGGCATTGCCAGCGAAATCGATCGGGTCTTCCCCCGGTGCAGGCGGTGCGGCTGGCAAGGCGGCGGTCGCCAGCGCCTGCGCCCGCAGCGCCGGAGTCAGCGCAAAACCGCCAATGTGGAGATCATCGCTTTTCGCATAGGTGCCATCAACATGCGCGACAAAGCCGCTGCCTAAAGCGACATCGCCCGCCGCGCCAAAGCTGCGCTCGGTCGCGGCCGATCCATAGGTCGCAATCCCTTCAAGCCGATAGCCCTCCGCCGGGATCGACCGTGGGATGCGTTTGTCGATGACATTGACGACACCACCCACCGCCGATGAACCATAGAGCAACGCTGCTGGTCCACGCAGGACTTCAATGCGCTCAGCGAGCAGTGGATCAATGATCACCGCATGATCAACCGACGTGTTCGACACGTCGATCGAGCCAATTCCATCGGTGAGCACGCGAACCCGGTCCCCCTGGAAGCCGCGCAAGACGGGGCGCGACGCGCTGGGACCGAATGACGTGGCCGAAACACCCGGCTGGCGCGCAAGCGTTTCGCCAATCGTTGGGCGGAGCGAGCGGGTGAGCTCCTCGCCGCTCACCACCGATGTGCCCGACAGCACATCGGCTTCGCTATGCGCGATTGGCGCACTGACGATAATGTCTTTAGGGGCGCTATCCTTGGATCCATCCTGCTGGAGGGGATCAATAGCGGCATCGGCAGCAATGACTGGCGTCGCTTCGGCGGGCGTGGCGGTTTTTGGCGTGGCGGCATGGCCTGCCGAAATCGCGAAACCGGCCAGGGCCACCCCTGCAACCATCTTCACACCAATCATCGAACGCGTCATTCTGCTGTGACTCCCTGGAATTGCTGCGCTGCGATACGTGTTATGGTATAAAGTATCAAACGCATTCGTCGCTTTTTTCTCACGGCCCAACCATGCTAGCGGCGAGATGAACAACGCTGGAACGACCCATGCCCGCCACTCTCCGTCTTCGCTCGCTGCTATTTGTGCCAGGCGACCGGCCCGATCGGATGGCCAAAGCGGCGACGCTTGATGCCGATGCGCTGATCCTTGATCTTGAAGACGCAGTCGCGCTGTCGGCCAAGCCCGCCGCGCGCGCCGCGATCGCTGCTTTCCTCGCCGAACCGCGCCGGCAGTTGCTGTTCGTCCGCGTCAATCCGCTCGATTCGGGGCTGATCGACGATGATCTCGCTGCTATCCTGCCCGCCACCCCCGATGGCATCATGCTGCCCAAGGCCGAGGGCGGCGCGTCGCTCGCCATGTTGGCGGCACGGCTGACTGGCGACACGCTGATCCTGCCAATCGCCACCGAAACACCGGCAGCAATTTTCGGCATGGGCAGCTATGGGGGTGTCAGCGAGCGGCTCTGCGGGCTGACCTGGGGCGCTGAGGACCTGCCCGCCGCGATCGGCGCGTCAACGTCGCGTGAGGCCGATGGCAGCTATACCGCGCCCTATCAGCTCGCCCGCTCGCTCACCCTGTTCGGTGCCCATGCCGCAGGTGTGCCGGCGATCGAGACGGTCTATCCCGATTTTCGCGATCTCGATGGGCTGGCCGCTTATGCAGCGCGCGGTCGACGCGATGGCTTTACCGGCATGATGGCGATCCACCCCGCCCAGGTCGCAGTGATCAACGCCGCCTTTTCCCCCAGCGACAGCGAAATCGCCCATGCCCGCGCGATTATCGATCTGTTCGCCGCGAACCCCGGGGCTGGTGCACTCAGCCTTGATGGCAAGATGATCGACGCGCCGCACCTCAAGGCTGCCCAGGCGCTGCTTGCACGGGCCTGAGACTTAGCCTCCTTAGACGCAACCACCCGCCCAGCGACCACCAGGCCAGCGCCCATAACGTCCCAAAACTCCACCCGGCCAGCACATCGCTTG
>JAIERC010000273.1 GCA_019747165.1 Sphingomonas sp.
CACAGGCCGAAGCCGATGCGGCAGCGGATGAGGATGACGATGCCCCCGTTACCCTGGGCAAGGGCGAAACGATGGTCGCCCGCCCCAGTCAGTTGCTTGACGCGATCCTGGCTGCAGGGCGTAAGGGTCTGTCGATCCAGCGTTACAAGGGGTTGGGCGAGATGAACGCCGACCAGCTTTGGGAAACCACGCTCGATCCGCAGAACCGGTCGATGCTGCGCGTCGAGGTGGAACAGGCCGATGTCGCGGACGAGATTTTCACCCGGCTGATGGGTGATGTTGTCGAGCCGCGCCGCGAATTTATTCAGGAAAACGCGCTGTCGGTGGCCAATCTGGACGTTTAAGCGGCGCGATTGGCGGCTATAGCAACGCGCGTTGCAGGCTTTGCCGTCCAATCTCGCCGCCGCCACGGCGGCGCGCCTGCTCCTGTTCGGCGGTGTAGCGCACATCGGGATCGCGATCGGCGGCAAAGGTCGCCAGCACATCTTCTTCCAGTTCGCGCCAATCCTTGCCGCGATCCGGGCCATTGCGCACGCGCGGTAACAGACCGGGCAGGTTTGACCATTCGATTAACTGCGCCACGCTGGCGATGTTGAGCATGTCGCGCAGGTGGAATGCCGTGACATAGGCGTCAGGAAAGGCGCGGTGCGCGGGCAGGCCGCGTTCATGGTCAATGCCTTCCGGCCGCCGCCAATAGCGGAGCACCTGATTGGAAAAGCTCGGACTCTCCGGCCATAGCCGAAGCGCGCATTTCCAGGTGCAGATCCAGTCGGCGCTGCGCGTCATCGCCGCCGAACAGAATTTCATCTCGAAATCGGCGCGGTGCGCGGCAAGCGCCAACCGACGAGGATATGGATCAAGGACCGGGCGCGCGCAATCGTTCCAGCTGGGGGCGTCCGCCACCTCCTCATCCAGGATATGATGGATCACCTGGGTAATAGGGGGAATCGCGCGACCGGGATTGACCAGAAAGCTGCCGCCTTCCCCCATCAGCGCCCATTGGCCATCATTGCCAAGGGCCACATCCTGCCAGCCAATTTCACACACACCGTGCAGCGGTGGAGCCTGGCCGGTTGTCTCAAGGTCGATGACGCGGATGATAGAGGGGGAAGCCATACGCTCAATTGGGGCTTCGCCCCCGCAATTGCCAGCGCGATTTGACGGCTTAGCGATGGCTGCTCTTGGATGGTTAGCGGTCCGATTGCTTCTCGCGGGCGTCAGGCGAGAACAGCCGCTACAGAACGGATCGGTCGCTTCCTCGGTTTATGATCGAAGTCGGAGCTGCAGCAGCCCAAGCCGATTCGATCATGCCTATTACTTCACTTTCGGGAATTTCCGACCATCGGATACGTGTCCAGCCGGTTGCTCCCCAACGACCGGGTTCTGCCCGACAGGCATCGGGGAACGAGGCCTGCCCCCATTCCTGTAGGGATAGAGGTAACTTGAGCAACGCCGTATCACCGTCAGCCGAGAGCTGCGCGAAGATCTTCCCGGCAACGCGGAATGACGGAGCGCCATGGTGTGGCTGCTCGACTGCGCCGGCTAAAGCAAGCGCATGGCCTCGGAAGTCAGGCAACTTGAGTCGTGGCGGCGCGACTGAACCAACCAACAATCGTGGTCCACGCCGCGTTATCAAGATTTTCTGCCTCAGCCGACTGATGGCCTTGCGTTTCAATAGATAAACTGGTGCCGATCGACGAAGGGGAGAAGGTCATCCAAATCGTCTTTTCGACCTCTGACTCCCAATCCGACTTCCAAGTCCACCCTAGGCAGTTTGGCCGATCAACAGATAGATACTGGCCAGAAGCACCAAAGCGGGTATTGTCTGGCGTCTCAAATTCGGCTCGCCAGTGCCCGCCATCCCGCAAGTCGGCGACCCACGATACGGTCCGATATACTTCGGGATCGCCCCACCAAGCGATTATCTTGGCGTGATCGGAAAAGCCGTCGAAAGCCGCACCCGGAGCGCAGGCGATCTCGAACTGCAGTCCACTAGACATAGCTGTCTCCCGTACAACCACAGAGATGCTAGCGAACCGCAGCCTTCCTGCCAACATCTGCATCTGACGTCGCAACAAGGCGCTCGGAACGAACGACTTTGGGCGAAAGCGATAACCACTCCCTCCCCGTCACCCCGGATTTATTCCGGGGTCCACTGCAGAGCGATAAGCGACGGGGCGGTGGATGGGTGGGCCCCGGAACAAGTCCGGGGTGACGGCGGGCGCATGGCGGAAGCCGGGGCGATAGCTGACCTCCCCTCAGTGCGCCGCCTGCTCGCCGCGCACCAAGCCGCTTGCCGCCAGTTGCGCGTCGATCATCGCTAGCAGCCGATCAAGTCCGGCCTGGTCCCGCGCCTCGGCGCGCGCGACCAGCACGTCCTGTGTATTCGACGCGCGGAGCAGCCACCAGCCATCGGGCGTGGTCACGCGTGCGCCGTCAGTGCGGTTCACATCAGCGCCCTCGGCTTCAAGCCGGTCAAGCACCTCGTCGACCACTGCAAATTTGCGGGCCTCGTCGACCTGGAAGCGCATTTCGGGAGTGTTGACGAAGGCCGGCATCGCGCCCCTGATCTCCGTCATCGATTGGCCGATCATATGGACGGCGCGGATCAGCCGGACGGCGGCATATTGGGCATCGTCAAAGCCATAAAAATCATGCGCGAAGAAGATGTGCCCGCTCATCTCGCCGGCGAGCGGGGCATGGGTTTCCTTCATCTTGGTCTTGATCAGCGAATGGCCGGTTTTCCACATTAGCGGCTCACCGCCCAGCTCACGAATGCGATCAAACAGCATCTGGCTTGCCTTTACATCGGCAATAATCGTTGCACCTGGCAGCTCCTTCAGCACAGGTACAGCCAAAATGGATAGAATTTGATCGCCCCAGATTACCCGGCCTTCGCCGTCGATTGCGCCGATTCGGTCGCCGTCGCCGTCAAAAGCCAAACCGAAATCGAGCTTTTTGTCCGCGACCAGTCGCTTGAGATCGGCAAGATTTTTTTCCTCGGTAGGATCAGGATGATGGTTCGGAAAATTGCCGTCGACTTCGGTGAACAGCAGATGATGCTCACCGGGCAACAGCTTGGTGAGCTTCTCGATCACCGGACCCGATGCGCCGTTGCCGCAATCCCAGCCGATCCGATAAGCGCCGCCGCCATAGCCCGCCATCAGCCGTCCAACATAATCATCGATGATACCGGCCTGGCTGACCGTGCCGGCGCCGATTTCCCAATCGCCATCCGCAGCAAGCCGGGCGAGGTCCTGAATGTCCGCGCCAAAGAACGGCGCGTGCTGCAGCACCATCTTGAAGCCGTTATACTCGGCGGGATTATGGCTGCCGGTTATCTGGATGCCGCCATCCACTTCTAAAGTCGCCTCGGCGTAATAAAGCATTGGCGTTGGCCCCATGCCGATGCGGACGACATCGACACCGCTTTCCGTAAGGCCAGCGACCAGCGCTGTTTCAAGCACGGGCGAGCTATGCCGGCCATCATAACCGACCGCGACCCTGGTTCCACCAACGCGCCGCACCCGAGTGGCAAAACCCCGGCCGATCGCCTTGGCATCGGCTTCTCCGAGCGTTTTGCCGACGATCCCCCGAATGTCATATTCGCGAAGCGACGTGCGATCGAACTGGTGCGACATCGGATTTAAGGCTCCTGGATGATCAAGGTTAGCGGGTGGTCAAGAACGGGAAACGCGCAAAACAGGAACGAGCGATGGGCTTAATCGGGTCCACGCTTGATCAGTAAATCGCGTGCGGCATTTACGCGTCGGGCGAGTTCGACAGAACCGCCACGATCAGGATGGACAGCGGCGGCAATGCGGCGATAGGCGGCGCGAATTTCGCCTTCATCAGCGGTTGCGTCGACCCCCAATAAAGCGCGCGCCGCCGCCATTTCGGCGTCGCTATTGGTGTCAGCCGCCGGTGCCCGGCGGATCGGCTGGCCAGGGCCGCGCCACATCAGCCATCCCGCATAGACGACGGCGATACCGATGAGCAGCTTCAGAATCATGCCGGGAAGGGAATCACGCGCTGGACCAAGCGAAGATTGGTCAAGCGAATAGCGGCATGGCAGGCTCTGGGAGTGCCAAAGCCCCCATCATCTCGCGCATTTCCTGGCGCGCAGCGACATGCGCCAGCCCCATTTCGCCAAAATCGCGCGAATCGATCATCGTCAACCCCTTGGGGAACAACTCACGATAGATCACCCGCTCTCCCAACCCTGGAATGATCCGAAAGCCGACGCGCTTGGACAGCTGATCAAGCGCTTCGGAGACGCGCCGCATGTTGCGGGCCTCAATATGCTGCAGCCGATTGCGCAGGACGACCCAGTCAATCGTGGAGCCATCGGCCTTTGCGCGGGCCTTGCGCGCTTCCCAGATGAGTTCGGCATAAAAGCTGGGGCGCGTCACTTTGTACGTAATCGGATCAACCTGACCGATCAGATCGAAATCGACAA
>JAIERC010000125.1 GCA_019747165.1 Sphingomonas sp.
TCGAGGACCCAAAAGCGTTCGCGCTGATCCGCAGCTATTCGCCCTATGATCAGGTGAAGCCCCAGGCCTATCCGCCAATGTTTATTAGCGGCGGCCTCAACGATCCGCGCGTGACCTATTGGGAGCCCGCCAAATGGGCGGCCAAGCTGCGCCACGAAAAGACCGACGATCATGTCCTGTTGCTGAAGACCAACATGGGTGCCGGGCATGGCGGCAAATCGGGCCGGTTCGAAAGCTTGCGCGAGGCGGCCGAGGAACATGCGTTCGTGCTGTGGCAGCTCGGGGTGGAGGGATAGGCTTGGCCTTCATCCTCGCTATCACCGCCCAGCCGGAGGACATTGACGAGCTTGGCCATGTCAATAATGCGGTTTGGGTGCGCTGGATTCAGGACCTTGCCACCGCGCATTGGCGTTCAGTGGCGCCCCCGGACCAGATTGCTGCCTATGTCTGGGTCGTGACCCGGCACGAGATTGAGTATCGCGGTAATGTCAGCGCGGGGGAGACCGTGACCGGCGAGACCTGGGTACCCGGCAAACCCTATGGCGCGCGGTTTGACCGGCATGCTCGCTTCACCGGGGCGGACGGCAAGGTGAAAGTTGAAGCTGTGACAACCTGGGCCTTGATCGACCGCGCAACCGGGCGGCTTTTACGGGTGCGCGACGAAATTGCCGGGCCATTCCTGGAGGGCTGACCGAGGATTGGGTTCACGCGGAGACGCAGAGGACGCGGAGTGGTTTCACCAAGCTGAGGCGTCGGAAGACAGGATTGACCTGATCCATCCGGCACAAGATCGATTTTCTGGGCAGCGCCGCCTTTTCTTCTCCGCGTCGCCGCGCCTCCGCGTGATCCCGATCGCCTCTGGCCTTAGCCAGAATTCCGCAGCGCCGTCGCAATCGCGTTGATCGACAGCAGGATACCCTCGCCGATCCGCTCATCCTTCTCGCCTGCCCGCCGACGTTTGATCAACTCGATCTGGAGCAGGTTGAGCGGCTCTATGTAGGGAAGCCGCAGCCGGATTGAGGCATCGAGCGCCGGATTAGCGGCGAGGAGATGCACCTGATCGGTCGCCAGCAACAAGCCGTCGCGGCTGCGGTGCCAGCCATCGTTGATCCGCTTGAAGATCGTGTCGCCCAGCGCCCGATCCTGCACAAGCGCTGCATAGCGCGCGGCGATGCCCATATCGGCCTTGGCGATCACTTGTTCCATATTCGCCAGCGTCGCCGCGAAAAACGGCCAGCCAGCCGCCATGTCCTTGATCAGCGCCTTGTCCTCGAACGCCGCAATCGCGGTACCGACACCGTACCAGCCAGGCAGCATCACCCGCGCCTGCGCCCAGCTGAACACCCAGGGAATGGCGCGCAGATCCTCGATCCTGTCGGATTTGGTGCGGCTCGCCGGGCGTGAGCCGATCTTGAGCCCGGAAATCTCGGCAATCGGCGTCATCTGACGGAAGAAGGTGCGGAACCCCTCGGTCCCGTAGACAAGATCGCGATAGGCGGCGAAGGCGGTGGCTGAAAGCCGGTCCATCGCGCCTGAAAACCGTTCATAGTCGCGCGCAGACAGCCGTTCAGGCTCAAGGCTCGCGAGCAGGGTGGCCGCCGCGATAGCCTCCAAATTGGTCGCAGCCCCTTCGCGCGTCCCATATTTGGCGGCAATTACCTCGCCCTGTTCGGTGATGCGGATGCGGCCCTGCACGGTGCCCGGTGGCTGGGCCAAAATGGCGGAGAAGGACGAGCCACCACCCCGGCCCACCGCGCCGCCGCGACCATGGAATAGCTGCATCGCCACGCCGGCCTTGGCGAATACCGGTGCCAGCGCGGTCGAGGCACGACTGAGGCTCCAGGTTGACGTCAGATAGCCGCCATCCTTGTTGCTGTCGGAATAGCCAATCATCACTTCCTGATGGCCGCGCGCCTGCGCCACGGCTGCAACCTCCGGCAGCGCGAAGTAATCGGCCATCACGGCGGGCGCGGCTTCGAGATCCCCGATCGTTTCGAACAGCGGCACTGCCATGATGGCGGCCTGCGGCAAAATGCCCTGACCCTGACCGGGTCGATACAGCCCGGCTTCCTTCAGCAGCAGATTGACCTCAAGCAGATCGGACACCGACTGCGCCATCGACACGACATAATTGGTGATGCAGGCCGGGCCATAAGCCGCATGCGACCGGGCTGCTTCATGCAGGATCGCAATCTCGGACATCGTCTCATCGGCATAGGTCGCATAAGGACTGGTGAGCGGGCGCAAGCTGCTCAGCTCCCGACGAAGCAGCGCGATCCGGGCGGGTTCATCGAGCGCGAGATAATCGGGTTCGACCCCCGCCCCTTTCAGCAGATCGGCGACCACGCGTTCATGAACGGCGCTGTTCTGGCGCATGTCGAGCGTTGCCAGATGAAAGCCAAAGGTCTCAACCGCGCGGATCAGCCGCCCGAGCGCGCCACCTGTGCTAAGAGCGCCGCCATGATCGCGCGCCAGCCCATGCGCGATCGCGACCAGATCAACGCGAAAATCCTGCGGCGTCGCATAGGGCAAACCGGTGAGAGGGCCGGGGCGCGGCGCTGGCTTGCCAGTCAGCGCCAGATGCGTCGCGGCGAGCCGGGCATAAATGCCTGAAAGCGCGCGGCGATAGGGTTCGTCGGTGCGCGAGAGGGCCTCGTCGCCGCTCGCTTCGGCAAGGGAAACGACCGCCGGATCGACGCTTGCCAGCTCGCTCGAAATCGACAGCTCCGCGCCCAACAGGTGAATGGCATCGATGTAATAGCCAAGCACCGCCTCGCTCGCCCGTCCCAGCGCCGTCCGCATCGACGCGGCAACCACAAAGGGATTGCCGTCACGGTCGCCGCCGATCCAGCTGCCGGGACGCAGAAAACTGGGGCAGCGCTTGCCCAGCACCCGATCCCAGCGCTGGTAGAGCGCGGGCAAAGTCGGCAGGAACACGTCGCGCAGATAGCTGAGCGCGGTCTCGACCTCGTCAGTGACGTAAAGCCGCTCCCGGCGCAGCACGCGCGTCTGCCACAGCAAAGCGATCTGCCGGGTGATCGCCTCATCGACATGATCGCCTTCGGGCGTGGTCGCCAGACCCGCGTCGCGCAGCTTGAGCAGCTCGGCGATGCGGTTGCGGTGATCGATCATGCTCTTGCGCCGCACCTCGGTGGGGTGCGCGGTCAGCACCGGGGCGACCAATGCGTGCTCAAGCAGCGCAAGCGTGGACTCGGTGTCGATCCCGTCGGCACGCAACCGCTCCAGCGCGGCGGCCATATCGGCACCCGGTTCGGCGGCAATGCCCTGACGATCCTCGGCGAGATTGGCGAGCATCGAGAACAGCATGAACCCGCGCGTAAAATCGAGCGTCTCATCGAGGCTCAGTCGATCGAGCGCCATATCCGTGGCGCTTTCATCGCCATGCCCCCGGTGCCGCTCAACCGAGGCGGAGCGGATCGCCTCAACCCGTTCGAACAGCGCCGCCCCGCCATAATCGCGGATCACATTGCCCAGCAATTTGCCGAGAAAACGGATGTCGGAAGTGTTGGTGATCGCGGGAAGGCTAGCCATGCCCGCATGCTGCGCGGCGGCAGGAGTGGGGTCAATGTCGAAAGAGCGAGCCTTTCACGGTTACCCGCCAACGCCGCCGCCACACCAACCGAACCGCGCCTTTGTCCCGCCATTATTCGTCACGACAATTGCTTGCGTTACGATGTATTTTGAAAGACTTGGCGCGATGCTGGTCACCCTGATCCTGTTCCAATCCGCCACTATTGCGGGGCCACCCGTGCTGCTGGACTTGGCGTCGATTGATGCGGTGCCTGGCAGCATGGAACGGATCAAGCCACTCCAAACCAGGTTTTGTCCGCCCGATGCGGATGGCGATATCATCGTCTGCGGTTCATCCGATCCGACCGAGAAACATCGGCTGCGGTCGGTGCCGGAACGATATCCTGATCGGAAGCGTGTGGGCGTCGACTTACCGGGCAATGGTTGGTTCGGACCAGAGATTGCCCAGGGCCGTTTGGGCGAAGGGCAAATCCAGATGACGCTCAAAATTCCCTTCTGAACCGTCGCTTACGCCTCCAGCTCAACGTCCCAATAAAGCCAGTCATGCCAGGTTTCATGCAGGTAATTGGGCGGAAAGCGGCGGCCATGTTCCTGGAGATGCCAGCTAGTCGGGCGGATCGGCGCGATGTGGAGCGGCATATGCGCTTGCTTGGGGGTGCGACCGCCCTTTTTCAGGTTACAGGGCGCGCAGGCGGTGACGACATTTTCCCAGGTGGTGCGGCCCTTTTGGGCGCGGGGGATAACATGGTCAAAGGTGAGGTCGCGACCCGACCCGCAATATTGGCAGGTGAATTTGTCGCGGAGGAAAAGGTTGAAGCGGGTAAAGGCGGGGAATTGCGAGGGTTTGACGAATTGCTTGAGCGCGATGACTGAAGGCAGCTTCAGCCTCGCGGTGGGACTTCGGACCTCTCGCT
>JAIERC010000094.1 GCA_019747165.1 Sphingomonas sp.
ATGCCGGGCGCAAAGCCCGCAAAGCCGAAGCGCGCGAAGATCGCGAACGCCGGGCCGCCGAACGCCGCTGCCGGCAAGACCGCGATGCGTGTGAAGATGGCTATCGCGACGGCGCATATTGAGCCGATTCTGGCGGGAGGTTGGCCGGGTTGCAGTAATGTCGATGGTGGTAGAAAGTGGACATGAGCCACGCTATCCTAGGGCATGCAACTTTACCGCACGCTTTACGTGATTTTCGTTGTATTTCTGGCGGGCAGCCCCGTGCTAAGCGCATCTATCTCAGGTGTACTCGATACTTCGGTAAGCCTATGGAGGTATAATTGGGTCGGTATCAGCTTAAGTCTACCGGTAACTCTGGTTATCGCGCGGCTGATGGGGCAGCGTCGATATCTCGGCTATTGGTCTTACCTCGAGTCCTTTCCGGGAAACTCCAAGAAGGCGATCGTAGGTGCTTGGTTGATCGCATCGGCTATTGTGATCGCGATTAGCATTTTGGCATCATAGACGAGGGCCATAGAACAGCGTTCGCCCGACGATCGGCATCTCCTGCCGTCTTACCGCCGCCCCCGATCACTCCTTGGGCGCGTCGTCCGTCCACACCGTCGTCGGCATCATCCCATCGCCAAGCCCGGTGATCAGCCGCGCACCGCGATCAAAGGTGATGTAGCTCCACAACCACTGGGTGCCGACGGTGATCCGGCTGCGAAAATCGGACAGGTAGAAAAGATGCGCGGTTGACCAGACGAACCAGGCCGAAAAGCCGCTCAGCTTGGTCCGCCCGAAATCAGCGACAGCGCGCTTTCGGCCGATTGTCGCCAGATTACCGTAATCCTTGTACTTGAAGCGTCGGGGCGGTCGGCGGCGGCGGACAGTGGCGCGGATGACGCGCGCGACAAACTGGCCCTGCTGTTTGGCAGCGGGGGCAACGCCCGGCACCGGTCGCCCGCCTGCCCCTTCGACCGAAGAAGTATCGCCGATCACGAAGATGTCGGGATGGCCCGGCACGCTCATATTGGGATTAACAATAACCCGCCCGGCCCGGTCTGCCTCCGCGCCCAGCCAGTCCGCTGCCGGTGACGCCTTCACCCCCGCCGCCCAGACGATCACCGCCGCGCTCAGCCGTTCGTCGCCGACCATCACCGAATCAGCCGTGATGTTGGTGACCCGGTTGCCAAGCCTGACCTCGACGCCGAGATGCTCGAGCGCTGCCTTCGCCTTTTCCGCAAGGTCGGCCGGAAATGCGGCCAACAGCCGTGGGGCCGACTGGACCAGCATCACGCGCACACAGCTTGGCGATAAATGGCGAAAATCCAGATCGGCCGCATGACGGGTGAGTTCCGCAATCGCGCCGGCCATCTCGACTCCGGTCGGGCCGCCGCCGATCACGATGAAGGTCAAATGCTGCGATCGGGTGGCTGGGTTTTCCTGCCGATCGGTCTCGGCACGCTCCATCGCGACGAGAATCTTGGATCGCACCTTGATCGCATCGTCGATCGTCTTGATCCCCGGCGCGTCGACTGCCCAATCCTCACGTCCGAAATAGCTGTGGCGCGCGCCGGTCGCGATCACCAAGGCGTCATAAGGCAGCGTCGTGCCGCTTTCGAGCTGGACGAGGTGCGCCGCACTATCGACCGAAATAACGCTGTCGAGCAGCACGCGAGTGTTGCGATAGCGCCGCACGATGGCGCGGATCGGCACCGCAATATCGGCAGGCGACAACGCCGCCGTTGCGACTTGGTACAGCAAGGGCTGAAACAGATGATGGTTCTGGCGATCAATTAGCGTGACATTGGCCTTGGCTCCGCGCAGCCCGCGCGCCACCGCCAGCCCGCCGAACCCGGCTCCGATGATGACGATTTCGGGCGTGCGTCGTGCTTTTTTGTCCATCGGCGGTATCTACCTCATAATGGTGCGGCGGAATCCAGATTTCGGTGCGCTAAACGCTCAGAACCAGCCCATCACGGTCACCGAAAAGGGCGTCCACGCCCCGATCCGCACCCCGGCATAACGCAGCGCGTCGCCCGTCCAGGCATTGCACGTCCGAATCGCGTCATAGCGCCCCCGGCCCTGATAAAAGGCATCATGGCGATCATAGCCAAAGCGATGCGCCGGGTTGGGACCGTCCATGCTGGACCGAATAAAACTGGCCAGCCGTTGATATTCCGCCGGGCGCAACACCACCACGCGCTGATCCTCGCCAGGCGCTGGCCAGGAGACATGCTCGATATGCACCAATGTCTCATCGCTGCCGGTCGCCGCATGCAGCGTGGTCGATAGGCGAATGTCGGACCAGCGTGGGGTACCAAGATAAAAGGCGCGCTCACCCCAGCCAATCGCCAAATAGCCGCGCGCCGCCAGGCTAGGGTCGGCAATATCGGCTGGCCGGGCGATATCGCGCCAGTCAACACCGGCTGCCGTCATCGGCACGATGATGCCCGTGTGTACGCCGTTGGTTTCCACGACGATCGGCACCCCATCAATCGGGGGCTGCCAGCCGATATTGGTGGGCAAGGCACCACCGATCATCCCCGCCGCGCCATAACCAAGCAACACGACGACAATCGCGCCGATCACCAGCTCCACAAACGCCCATAGTCGCGCCATGGCGGAACCTCCCTTTTCCCCACCTGATCAGTTTGTGATATGGCATGGAAATGGAAGTTCAAACGCATGTTCTCGATCGCCCGCCACCGGGTGCCGCTGCCGACTGGACCGTGCCGCAAGATTGGGCGCGCTTCACGCCAGCGGAGCATATGGTGTGGGACACGCTCTACGCGCGGCAGGCCAAGCTGCTGCCCGGTCGGGCTTCAACCGCGTTTTTGCGCGGGCTCGACGCGCTGCAGCTATCGAAATCGGGCATTCCCAATTTTGAGGAGCTTTCCGAACGGCTGATGAAGCTGACCGGATGGCAAGTGGTGGCCGTGCCCGGCCTGGTGCCCGATGATGTGTTTTTCGATCACATGGCCAATCGCCGCTTCGTTGCGGGCAATTTCATCCGCGGTGCCGATCAGCTCGATTATCTGCAGGAACCCGATGTCTTCCATGATGTGTTCGGCCATGTGCCGATGCTCGCTGATCCGGTCTTTGCTGATTATTGCGTGGCTTATGGAAAAGGGGGGCAGCGTGCGCTGGGGCTGGGCGGGCTTGGCTATCTCAGCCGACTCTATTGGTACACGGTCGAATTCGGGCTGATCGCTGATCCCGAAGGGTTGCGTATCTATGGCGCGGGCATTGTTTCCAGCGCGTCGGAAAGTCGCTTTGCGCTTGATGACCCCAGCCCCAACCGGATCGGCTTTGATCTGCAGCGGGTGATGCGCACGGATTATCGGATTGACGATTTCCAGCAGAATTACTTCGTGATCCCCAGCTATGAAGAGTTGCTGCGCGTGACGGTGGAAACCGATTTCGCCCCGCTGTACGAGGCGATCAAGCCGCTGCCCGATATCGCCATCGCCGATATCCTGCCGGACGATGTCGTGATCACGCGCGGGACACAAGCTTATGCCAGCGCGCGCGATAAGGACGGGGGATAGCGCCCAGCTGGCGCTTGCCTATTCGTGGCGTAGCGCGTCGATGGGGTTGAGACTGGCGGCGCGGCGCGCCGGAAAATAGCCGAAAATCACCCCGATCATCGCCGAAATCGCAAAGGCGATGATGTTGATCTGCAAATCGAACAGCCAACTGACCTTCAGCACCGGCACCAGCAGCACGATCACCCCTTGCGCCACCACCAGGCCAATCAGCCCACCCAAGCAAGATAGCGCAATCGCCTCGATCAGAAACTGCATCAGCACCTCGCGCGCGACCGCGCCAATGGCGAGGCGAATACCGATTTCGCGGGTCCGCTCGGTCACTGACACCAGCATGATGTTCATGATGCCGATCCCGCCGACGATCAGGCTGATTGAGGCCACCGCCGTGACAATACCCGTCAACAGCCCGGTGGTCGTCGCCACGGTATCGTTGATCTGTTTGGTATCAAAGACGAAAAAATCATCGTCCTTGCCGGGCGTGATTCCGCGCCGCTCCTTGAGCAAATCAGTCACTGCTGATTGCACACGCGTGGTCGAATAGGCCTGATCGACGCCGACCAGCATCAGCCGCACATCGCGGTTCCCAGTCAATCGACGTTGTACCATTTTCAGCGGCATCAGCACGATATCGTCCTGATCGCCGCCAAAGCCGGCCTGGCCACGCGCTGACAGCACGCCGATGACATCGCAGCTGACGCCCGCAATCCGCATCCGCGTGCCGATCGGATCAGTGTCGCGGTACAGGTTTTTCTTGACCGTATTGCCCAACAAGCAAACCGATTTGCCCGCCTGTTCTTCCTGGGTCGTAAAGGTGCGACCGGCGACCAGCGGCCAGGGCTGGACCCGGAAATAACTATTGTCGGTGCCGTTGATCGTGGTCGACCAATTGGCGCCTTCATAGATGGCGGTGCCGCTCGATTGGGCCTGGGCCGCGACTGCTGTTA
>JAIERC010000489.1 GCA_019747165.1 Sphingomonas sp.
AAGTCGCGCCGGGCACGATCTTTGGCGCCTTTGAAGGCATGCGGGTGAACGGCGAGGATTATGTGCCTGCCGCGATCGCCGCCGGCGCGATCGCCGTGGTGGCGCGATCACAGGTGCCCGTCGAAGGCGCGGTGCATATCGCCACAGACAATCCGCGCGCGACCTTTGCGGCGCTGGCCGCGCAGTTTTTTGCACCCTTTCCTGCAACCGCCGTGGCGGTGACCGGGACCAATGGCAAAACCTCCATTGTCGAAATGACCCGTCAGATTTGGCGGATGCTGGGTCATCATGCCGCATCGATCGGCACGCTGGGCGTCACCACCGCCAATGATCGCGTGGTCACCGGGTTGACGACGCCTGATATCGTTACCTTTCTGTCCAATGTCGGCGGGCTGGCGCGCGAGGGCGTGACGCATTTGGCGTTTGAGGCATCAAGCCACGGGCTGTCGCAATATCGCACCGAGGGGTTACCGGTGCAGGCAGCGGCCTTCACCAATCTGAGCCGCGATCACCTGGATTATCACCGCGACATGGCGGATTACTATACTGCCAAAATGCGGTTGTTTACCGACGTGCTTGCGGCTGATGGCACGGCTGTCGTTTGGGCGGATGATGAGTATTCGGCGCGCGTGATCGATCTGGCGCGCGAGCGGGGCAACAAGCTGATCACGGTTGGTGAAAAGGGCGAAAGCCTGCGGCTGGTGTCGCGCGATCCAACGTTGCTGGGCCAGGGGCTGGTGATCGATGCCGGGGGAAAGCAGTACAAGGTCAACCTGCCACTCATCGGGGCGTATCAGGCGGCCAATGCCCTGACAGCGGCGGGGCTGGTAATCGCTACCGGCGGCGATGTCGAGGCGACGCTGATGGCGCTGGCGCGGTTGCAGCCGGTACGCGGGCGGCTGGAACGCGCCGTGATTACGCCCAGCGGCGCGCCGGTCTATGTCGATTATGCGCATACCCCTGATGCCATCGAGGCCGCGATTATGGCGCTGAAACCCCATGTAGCGGGCAGGCTGATCCTGGTTTTTGGTGCCGGCGGTGACCGCGATTCGGGAAAGCGCGCGCCGATGGGCGAGGTCGCGGCGCGGCTCGCCGATTTGGTGATCGTTACAGATGATAATCCCCGTAGCGAAGATCCCGCCACCATCCGGGTGCAGATCATGGCTGGCGCGCCAGGCGCGAGCAACATTGCCGGGCGACGAGAGGCCATCGCTGCGGCTATCGCCGATGCCCGCGACGGCGATATCGTGCTGATCGCCGGCAAGGGGCATGAACAGGGACAGATTGTCGGCGATTTGGTGCTGCCGTTCGACGATGTCAGTGTCGCCCGTGAGTGCGCGCAGTGACTGGGCCGCTCTGGACTTCTGCCGCGATTGCTGCGGCAACGGGTGGCACGGCTTCTGCCGAGTTTAGCGCCGATGGCGTGACCTTTGATTCGCGCGAAGTGGGCCCCGGTGATTTGTTCATCGCGCTGAAGGGTGAGGCGACCGACGGGCATCTTTATCTCGATCAGGCCTTTGCGCGGGGTGCTGCGGGGGCGATCGTCAGCACACCCGTCGCGCATCCGCATGTGTTGGTCAGTGATACGATGGCGGCGCTTGAGGCGCTCGGGATCGCGGCGCGGGCGCGAACCCAAGCGACGATAATCGGTGTGACCGGATCGGTCGGCAAGACGGGCACCAAAGAGGCCCTGTTCGCCGCGCTTGATCGTGGCGTGCCCGGGCAGGTTCACCGTTCGGTGAAAAGCTATAACAACCACACCGGTGTGCCACTCAGCCTGGCACGCATGCCGGCGGGGAGCCGCTTTGCGGTGCTGGAAATGGGCATGAACCATGCCGGTGAATTGTCAGCGCTGACCCGATTCGTGCGCCCGCATGTGGCGATCATCACCACGGTGGCATCGGTCCATATCGAATTTTTCAAGGACGAGGCGGGGATTGCGGACGCCAAGGCTGAGATATTCGAGGGGCTTGAGTCCGGCGGCACGGCGATCATCCCGTTCGATAATGTCCACCGCGCGCGACTGATCGCAGCGGCGCAGGCACAAAGTGCGCGGATTGTGACTTTTGGCAGCGGCGACGGCGCCGATGTGCGGGCGCTGGAAACGATGCGTACGCCAACCGGCGGCACTTTTGTTACCGCGCAATTATTGGCGCGCGAATTGAGCTTCACGGTTGGTCAGCCCGGTAGCCACCTTGTGTCTAACGCGCTGGCGGTGCTGGCGGCGGTTGAGGCGGCCGGGGGCGATGTCGCGGTAGCCGGGCTGGCGCTGGCCGACTTGGGCGGGCTGGCCGGGCGGGGCGCGCGATTCCTGGTTGATGTCGGTGGTGGCGAGACGGCGCTTGTTATCGACGAAAGTTATAATGCGAACCCGACATCGATGCGGGCGACGCTTGCCGTGCTTGGCAAGGAACCCGTCCGTCGACGGGTCGCATTGCTCGGCCAAATGGGCGAACTGGGGATGGCCAGCGCTGACTTTCATGCCAGCCTCGCCGAGCCAGTGATCGCGGCTGGCGTCAGTGTCGCAATTTTGGTCGGCGCGGGCATGGCGCCGCTCGCAAACGCGCTTGAGGGGCAAGTGGATTTCGTCCATGTGCCGGACGCTGCAGCCGCTTTGGCGCATCTGAAAACGATGCTGTCGGGCGGTGACGCGGTACTCATCAAGGGATCGAATGGCGTTGGGCTGGCGGCGGTCGTCGCGGCGCTGGGGGGCAATAAGGCATAATGCTATATTTCATCGCAGCCCAACTTGGCTTTCCCGGCATCCTGAATCTGGTGCGCTATCTGAGCTTTCGGAGTGGCGGTGCTGTCGCGACGGCGCTGATCATCGGACTGATCATTGGCCCGAAATTCATCGGCTGGCTTCGGGTGCGTCAGGGTAAGGGCCAGCCGATCCGCGAAGATGGCCCGAAGACGCATCTCGCGAAGCGCGGCACGCCGACAATGGGCGGGCTGATGATCCTGACATCGATGGTTATCTCGATCCTGTTGTGGATGGATTTGACCAACCCGTTCGTTTGGGCCTGCCTGTTCGTGACGCTGGGTTTCGGCGCGATCGGTTTCCTCGATGATTATGACAAGGTCCGCAAGGCAAGCACGGCGGGCATTTCCGGACGGATGCGGTTGCTTGGCGAATTTGCGATTGCCGGCGTGGCGAGCTGGATCATCACCAGCCAGAATGGCACGCACCTCTATCTGCCATTCTATAGTGGGGCGGTGATCGATCTGGGGTTTGTCTATATCGCCTTTGCTGCCTTCACGATCGTCGCGTTCGGCAATGCCGTGAACCTCACCGATGGGCTTGATGGGCTGGCGACGATGCCAGTGATTATCGCTGCCGTTGCTTTCATGATCATCGCCTATTTGGCCGGCAACGCGAAATTCGCCGAATATCTTGGCATCCCCCATGTGGCGCGCGCGGGCGATATGGCGATTTTCTGTGGCGCGATGGTCGGCGCGGGGCTGGCGTTTCTGTGGTTCAATGCGCCGCCCGCCGCCGTGTTCATGGGCGATACCGGCAGCCTGGCGCTGGGCGGTGCGCTGGGCGCGATCTCGGTCGTCGCGCATCACGAAATCGTGCTCGGCATCATCGGCGGGCTGTTTGTCGTCGAGGCGCTGAGCGTGATCATCCAGGTGTTTTTCTATAAGCGCACTGGCAAGCGCGTGTTTCGCATGGCCCCGATCCACCACCATTTCGAACAGCTTGGCTGGGCGGAATCGACCGTGGTGATCCGGTTCTGGATCATCGCGATCGTGCTCGCGCTTGCCGGGCTTTCGACGTTGAAACTGCGGTGATCACGAGCGACCTCTGGCGCGGCAAACGCTTTGCGGTGCTGGGGCTGGCGCGTTCGGGCGCGGCGACAGTGCGCGCGCTGGCGGCGAGCGGGGCGGAGGTGGTCGCGTGGGATAGCGATGAGGGGCTTTTAACTTTTGCCAATCCAGAAACCATCGACCTCACCGGCTTCGACGGCCTCATCGTCTCCCCCGGTGTGCCGATTAACCGCCATCCGATCGCCGCCAAGGCGCGTGCGGCGGGGGTGCCGATCATTGGCGATATCGAACTATTCGCGCAGGCGCGCGCCGCGCTGCCGCCGCACAAGGTGGTGGGAATTACCGGCACCAACGGCAAGTCGACGACGACCGCGCTGATCCACCACATTCTGCAGACCGCTGGCATCCCGAGCCTGATGGGCGGCAATATCGGGTTGCCGATCCTTGCGCAGGACCCGCTGACCCCCAATGACAAAGGCGTCGGCGTCTATGTGCTGGAACTGTCGAGCTATCAGATCGACCTGACCTTCACCCTCGATTGCGATGTCGCGGTGCTGCTCAACATCACCCCCGATCATCTTGATCGGTATGACGGGTTTGACGCTTATGCCGCCGCCAAGGCGCGGCTGTTTTCGATGCAGTCGCCCGCGCATGCGGCGATCATCTCGATCTTCGACGCGCCCTCTGCCGCGATTGCGCGTAGCCTGTCGGCGCGCG
>JAIERC010000327.1 GCA_019747165.1 Sphingomonas sp.
TCAGCATGAAGGCGCGCTGGTCCATCTCGTGCCGCACGATCCGCATCCGCAAATCGCTGTCTGCAACGCTGCCATCTTCATTGGCACCGCGATATTCCTTGGCGAGCGCTGCCATCGGCTTGCCTGCGAACAGCCGCGCAGTAGCGCCGCCGCCCGAAAGATTGCTGCGTTCATGCTGCAACAGCCGCTTGCCGATCGTCCAGCCCTGCCCTTCGACACCGACCAGATTTTCCTTGGGCACCTTCACATCGGTGAAAAAGGTTTCGCAGAACGGCGATTGGCCGGAAATCATGCGGATCGGCCGGACTTCCACGCCGGGCGACGTCATGTCGATCAGCAGAAAGCTGATGCCCTCATGCTTCTTGCTCTTGTCGGTACGGACCAGCGCAAAGCATTTGTCGGCCCATTGCCCGCCCGAAGTCCAGGTCTTCTGGCCGTTGACGAGATAATGATCGCCCTTGTCTTCGGCGAAGGTTTGCAGGCTGGCGAGGTCCGACCCGGCGCCTGGCTCTGAATAGCCCTGGCACCAGCGCACTTCGTTCTTCGCAATGGCGCGGATATGTTCCTGCTTTTGCGCTTCGTTGCCATATTCGAGCAAGGTCGGCCCGAACATCATCACGCCCATGCCACCAATCGGGTTCCACGCGCCAACACGGCCCATTTCCTCGGCGAGCACCCGCGCCTGATGCTTGTCGAGCCCGCCGCCGCCATAGGCCGCTGGCCAGGTCGGCACGCCCCATCCCTTCTCGCCCATGGCCTTGACCCAGGCCAACTCGTCAGCGGATGCGTTGCTTGGCCCCTCCAGCAGGGACATGCTGTTGTCCTTGCCTTTCAGCGACGCGGGAAAATTATCCGCGAGCCATGCCCGCACCTCGGCGCGGAAGGCGTCTAGCGCATTGGTTGGCGTATCGAGTTCGGGTGCGGTTGCCATGGACTCTCTCCTTCGAGACCGAATCTGAAGATCGGGTATGGCGAATCCATCGCACAATTTGGGGCGGCGCGCAAAGGCCGCAACGGCCAAATCTTACTTGTCCACCGCTGCCGTTACGGCATAACGCCCTTCCCGCCTGCTTCATGCTCCCCGGGATCCACCCCAGCCGGAAGCTGCCCGATGCCGTTTGCCAACCGCGCCATCCCGATTGTGCTCGCCGCCGTGCTGATCGACACGATAGGATTCGGCATCGTCATCCCGATCCTGCCGCAGCTGATCACTGATCTGGGCCATGTCGATCTCGATCAGGCGACCCGAATTTCGGGGTATCTGCTTGGCGTCTACGCGCTGACGCAATTTTTCGCAGGCCCAGTGCTCGGCAATCTCGGCGATAGTTTTGGCAGGCGGCCCGTGTTGATCGCCTCGATGCTCGCCTTTGCGGCTGATTATGCCTTGATGGCCTTTGCGCCCACGCTTGCCTGGCTGTTCGTCGGTCGCGCGGTGGCTGGCGTCGCGGGGGCAATTTATGGCCCGGCCAGTGCGGTGTTGGCAGACGTCACCCCGCCCGAAGGTCGCGCCAAAGTATTTGGCTATATCGGTGCGGCGTTTGGAATCGGCTTCATCATTGGCCCGGCGATTGGCGGCTTGCTGTCTGATCTTGGCCCCCGCGCGCCCTTTATCGCAGCGGCAGCGCTGGCACTGATCAACGCCACGACGATGATTTTCCTGATGCCGGAGTCGCTCGCCCCGGCGCTCCGTCGCCCGTTCGACTGGCGCAGCGCGAATGTGATCGGCGCGTTCCGCCCGCTTTTCAAAAGCGGTGACGCAGCCCCGCTACTGATCGCCTGGTTCTTCTGGTCCCTAGCCAGCAACGTCTATCCTGCCACCTGGTCATTCTGGTCGGCGGCGCGCTTTGGCTGGGATGCGCGTGCGATTGGGTGGTCGCTGGCATTTGTCGGGCTAGTGATGGCGAGCGTCCAAATGCTGCTGACCGGCCCGATCATTGCGCGGCTGGGGGAACGGCGTGCTGCGGTGCTCGGCCTAGCGAGCGGCACAGGCGCCTTTCTCACCTATGTCGTGATCACTCAAGGGTGGCAGGCCTATGCGGTATTCCTGGTGAGCGGACTGTCGGCACTCGTCTTTCCGTCAATGAACGGGCTACTCTCGCGCTTGGCCGATGCTTCCCATCAGGGCGCATTGCAGGGCGGGATCGGCAGTATGAACAGCATCGCTGCCGTGATCGCGCCGCTGCTGCTAACGCAGGCGCTGGCGAACGGCGTTGAGCGCGGCTTTGCGGGGGCAGCGTTTCTCTTGGCAGGAGTGCTCGCAGGCATGGCGCTGCTAATCGTCGTGACGAAGGTGCTGGGTCGGGTGCCGCCTAAGGGCGCAGCACTTGAGGGGTCGGCGAAAGGCTAACCCCTACCCCTCTTTCCCCGGCCGCCGCGTCAGCGCAACATCGAGGTGACCGCCCGCATCGACCAGGGTCACCTCGCCGGTGACTGCGCGCATCGCCGGATCGAGCAGCGCGACGATTGGCGCAGCGACATCGGGTGCCATTGTCGCCATCGCCATCGGCACGCTGGCGGCGATCCGGGCGTTGAGCTTTGCGAAACCCTCTTCGCCCAGCCGCTTTTCAAACCAGCCGGTACCGACATAGCCCGGCGCGACCGCGTTGACGCGGATCGCCGGGGCAAGGACACGCGCCAGACTCTTGGTCATCGTGATCAGCGCGCCCTTGGAGCAGGCATAGGCAACCGATGATCCCATGCCGAACACGCCCGCAACCGATGCAACGCTGACGACCGCGCTCATCGGCCCAGCTTTCATCGCCGGGGCGCAGGCGCGGATCATCTGGAAGGCGGCAATGGTGTTCAGCCGATAGATGTCGACGAAATCCTCCGCGTCGAGCGCGTCGAGATCCTCGTGATTGGCGAATTTGGTGCGGCCCGAATTGTTGACCAGAAAATCGATCCGCCCGAAGCTATCGACCGCGACTTTTGCTAGATTGCGGCATGCACTATCCTCGACAATATCGGCCTGGACCGCGATCGATCCATTGCCGATCTTTGCCGCCAATGCCTCCGCATCATCCTTGCTCGACGCATAGTTGATCACACAGCGCACGCCGCGCTCGGCTAGTTGCCGGACTACCGCCGCGCCAATGCCCGTGCCGCCGCCGGTCACGATCGCAACACCGCCCTGCATAGGATCGGTACTCATGCGGCAGCACTCGGCCGGGCGGACGCCCGCACATGCCACGCGGTTAGATTGAGCATGTCGTCGGGAACCGGCATCCCGATAAAGGTGGCGAAATCAACCGTGCACAGCAATGCGATGTCAGCGATCGAATAATCCTTGCCCGCCAACCAGGGTCTTTCACCGAGCGCGCTATCGAAAACGCGCAGCGCATCAATCACCTTTGGCCGATTGCTTTCGCCGAAGTCCTTATATTGCGGCACGACGACGCGCGCCGTGAAAGGATGGCTATGCTGCCAAACCATGGAGAGCGGGGTGCCCAACCGGAGTTCGACTCGCCTGGTCCACATATCAACTTCGGCAATGCCCTTTGGCCCCTTGCCGAACATCGGCGGATCAGGATTGAGCGCTTCGAAGAAGCGGCAAATCGCGATGCTTTCAGTAATCACCTCGCCATCGTCGAGCTTGAGCGCGGGGATCTGACCAAGCGGATTAACCGCCAGGAATTCAGGTTTCTTGTGATCTCCGGCCATGATCGACAGCAACTCGGTGGGCACTTTCAGGCCCTTTTCCGCCAGAAAAATACGAACGCGGCGCGGATTCGGCGCGGGATTGGCGGCGTCAAAAAACAGCACAAACGGGCCCCTTGGTGATTTTCGAAGATTGCGTATGGCATTTCATACAAGCCTCGCCTAGCCATCCCAATCGCCAGACACGGCAATGATGGGGACGAAATGACCGACGCAGGGATGACAGCCGCAACGCTCCTGACCAGCGATTTCGAAACCCTGCCAAGCTTGCTGCGTGCCCATGCCGCAGAACAGGGCGCCAAGCTGGCACTGGTCGATGAGTCCGGCACGATCAGCTATGCGGCGCTGGATCGCATCGTCGACCAGGTGGCATCAGCGCTTCAACGCGATGGGGTTGAGCAGCGCACCTGCATCGCAATCTGTGCGACGCCGTCGATCAATTACAGCGTGGTGTTCCTGGGCGCGCTTCGGGCCGGGTGTGCCGCAACCCCGCTTTCGCCTTCCGCCACGGGCGAGTCGATCGCCGCGATGATCCGCGATAGCGGTGCCCCGATTGCCTTTGTCGATGCGAGCACGATTGGATTGCTTCAGGGACAAAGCCTGTCAGCCAGCCTGATTGACCTCGACAGCCCATCCTTTTCCGCCTGGCTCGCCCCGGCAGGAACGAAGCCCGCCGATGTAACAATCCTGCCTGAAGATCCCTTCAACGTCATTTATTCGTCGGGCACCACGGGCACGCCCAAGGGCATTGTCCAGAGCCATGCCATGCGTTGGGCGCATATCCACCGCAATTCGGGCGCGGGCTTTGGCGACGCGGTGACGATGATTGCGACGCCGCTCTATTCGA
>JAIERC010000384.1 GCA_019747165.1 Sphingomonas sp.
AAGCTACCGCCCCTATCCCGCCCGCCGCGCCCCCCGCTTCCGCATTTGTGGCGCTGTTGATCGGCAATGTCGCGCTTGCCTTTGGCCCCTGGTTTGTTCGGATGGCCGATACCGGGCCGGTCGCATCGGCCTTCTGGCGGATTGCGCTTGCCGCGCCGGTGCTGGTCGCCGCCGCATGGGCAACCGGCTGGCGACCAGCGCAGATTTCGCGATCAATCTGGCTGGTGGTATTCCTGTCGGGGATGTGCTTCGCCGCCGATCTCGCCAGTTGGCATATTGGCATTTTGCGCACCACGCTCGCCAATGCCACCTTGTTTGGCAATTCGACGATCCTGTTTTTCCCGATTTATGGCTTTCTGATCGCCCGCGCGCTGCCAAGCCGTAGCCAGGGCATTGCGCTGTTGCTGGCCGCGATCGGCGCGGCATTGCTGATGGGGCAATCCTATAGCCTTGACCCGCGCCATCTGGGTGGCGACCTTTTCTGTCTGCTGGCGGGGATTCTGTACACCGCTTATTTCGTGCTGATGGCGCGCGCGCGTGAAACAATGGCCCCGTTGGCCGCACTCGCCATGTCGACCATCGCGAGCATTGCCCCGTTGTTGATAGTTGCGATGCTGCTGGGCGAAAAAATCCTGCCCGATCATTGGGGTATATTGGTCGGCCTGGCTTTCTGCAGCCAGGTATTGGGGCAAGGGATGATGATCTACGCCCTCGGCAAATTATCGCCCCTGGTGATCGGCATCGGCCTGCTGATTCAACCAATCGTCGCAGCGGCGGTGGGCTGGATCGCCTATGGGGAGCGATTGGGACCGGCTGATCTGATCGGCGCGATTCTGGTAGCGATCGCGCTCGTGCTCGTTCGGCGCCCTGTGCCCGCACCGCTTGGCTTGACCCCGGCGAGCGGCTAATCAGCGCATTCTGGAGGAGATCACCCATGCCTGCCGCCGCTGCGACTGACGCGACCATCGACGAAATCCGCGCGACGCTTGCGCCGCTGATCGCCGATAATGCTGCTTTTGACGGCTGGACCAACGCCGCGCTTGATGCCGCTGCTGATGCGGCGGGGATCGATCCCGATATCGCCGCTTTGGCCTTTGGCGGCGGTGCCGTCGACATGATTGACGCCTGGTTCGCCGATATTGACCGGCAAATGACCGAAGCGGTGCCCGCAGTAGCGCTCGGCCGGATGAAGGTGCGGGCGAAGATTACCGCTTTGGTCGAAGCGCGTCTGGCTGCGGTGGCCGATAATCGCGAATCACTGCGCCGGGCCATGGCGATTCTGGCGATGCCCCAAAATATGGTGCGCGCGGGCAAGCTCGGCTGGCGCAGTGTTGATCTGATGTGGCGGCTCGCTGGCGATACCGCAACCGATTACAACCATTATACCAAGCGAGCGATCCTGGGTGGCGTCTATGCGGCAACCGTCACCGTCTTTCTCGACGATGAGAGCGAGGATTGGGCCGATACCCGCGCCTTCCTCGCCCGGCGGATTGAGGGGATCATGCGCTTTGAAAAGGCCAAGGCTGGCTTCACGGCGCGCACCGCCAATCTGCCAAGCTTCAGTCGGTTTATCGGCCGGTTGCGCTATCCGGCGGTGTGATCGTCCCAGCGCCCGCTGAACATCGATATGCAATCGCCAGCAACAGTGGCGACGATTCCCGCCGATGTTTGGCGCGCGGTGAGGTACAACACGCTTGGACGGCCCATCTCGGCCCCCTGGCGGGAGGTGAAATGAGCCTCCTGACCGCCATCGATCGATAGCAAGAATGCCGCGAGCGCAGCGTTGGCACTGCCCGTTGCGGGATCTTCATAGGTCCCCGCAAGGGGCGCAAACATCCGGGCATGAATTTGGTCGGCATGGCGCGCGTAGATCAGCAGCGACAGCCTGTCGCCACTGCCCGCCATCTGCGCGCGCGTTTCGCGGAACCGGGCGATGTCGGGCACGGCTTGCGCCATCGCATCTGGCGTTACGGCAGTGGCGACAAAGTTCATGCCGACCGAAATCTCGGTTGGCGGGTGGGGGTTGCTGAGCACCGATGTGGTTGGCAAGCCAAGACAGGCAGCGATGGCCGACGGGTCAAGGATTGCGGCGGTCGTCAGCGGTTGTGGTGCAACGATACTGGCGCCGGTGACCCGACCGGTCACGTTGCGCTGGAGCGCCGCCTCTACCACGCCAGCGGCGAGTTCAAGCTTCAGGCTCGCGCCGCGATGATCGCGGCGACGGGCGAGCACACACGCCGTCCCAATGCTGGGATGGCCGGCAAACGGCATTTCCGCGCTGCGATTGAAGATGCGGATGCGCGCATCATTGGCGGGATCGGTCGCTGGCAGGACGAAGGCGGTCTCGCTGAGGTTGAGTTCAGCGGCAAGCGCTTGCATCGTTGCGCTGGCCATGCCCGATGCATCCAGGAAAACCGCGAGTGGATTGCCGCCGAAGCGCTGATCGGTAAAGACATCGACGGTTTCAAAATCGTAACGAGGCATCATCATCTCCGTGATGACGCTTCGTTAGTTCGCCAAGGAACGAAATGCAAAACGCCGACCTGTTTCGCATCTTGGGCAATCCGAGTCGGCTAGCGATCCTGGGCTGGCTTAAAGACCCGCGCGCCCATTTCCTGCCGCAGGTCGATGGTGATCTAGTCGAGGACGGCGTGTGCGGCCAACGAATTGCCGACAAACTCGGGATCAGCGCGTCGACATTGAGTGAGCATATGCGCCAGCTAGTTGGCGCCGGGCTGGTGGCGCAAAAACGCATCAAGCAATGGACATTTTATAAGCGAAATGATGCCCGGCTGGCCGAAATCGCTGCCTTGGTGGCGACATTATAAGACGGGTCGCCGCCAGGGTTATTGATAATCAATCGCAATACGCCTATCTGCAGCTCATGCAGAGTCGCGTCAGCCTCGAACAGCTTGCCCTTCGTCAATGTGCGACGGTGGCGGCGATCGATTGGGCACGATTGGCTGTGCCTGAAGCGCGCCGCTTGCGCGAGCTTGGCTTTGACGAAGGTGTCGGGATCGAAGTGCTGCACCGCGCCCGGCTGGGCGGCGGACCGATTGCGTGCCGGATCGGCCGGATGACGGTGGCGCTCCGGCGTGCGGTCGCTGGCGCCATCCAAGTCTCCCCGCTTTACCCCGCCGAATGACTCCTGCCCCGCTGGTCGCGCTGGTCGGCAATCCCAATGCCGGCAAAAGCGCCCTGTTCAACGCGCTGACTGGTGCGCGGCAAAAGGTCGGCAATTATCCTGGTGTTACGGTGGAACGGCATTCCGGGCGGCTCGCGCTGCCCGATGGTCGGCCAGTCGAGCTGGTCGATCTGCCCGGTGCCTATTCGTTGGACCCCGGCAGCCCTGACGAACGCGTCACGCGCGATGTGGTAACCGGCGCCCAGGCGGGCGAACGGTTGCCGGATGCGCTGATCGTGGTGGTCGATGCCGCCAATCTCGACAATCACTTGCGCTTCACGCTGCAACTCATTGCGCTCGGGCTGCCCGTGGTGGTCGCGCTCAACATGATCGATCTTGCCGAGCGTGACGGGCTGATGCTCGACGCGGCGGCCTTGTCACGCGAGCTGGGCGTGCCAGTGGTGCCGACGGTCGCGGTCAGGAAACGCGGGCTGGACGAGCTGAAGGCACAGGTCGCCGCGATGGTCGGTCACGGTCCGCTGACGCGCTTGCGCGCCAGCGATGGGAGCGTGCAGGAGGATATCGTCACGCTGCAACGCCGTGCACGGACGATCGCGGTGGCAGCGACGATATCCGAAACCCCCACCCGCCGCTGGACGCACACGCTCGATTCGATTGCGCTCCACCCGGTTTGGGGGATGATCCTGCTCGCGACGATCCTGTTCCTGATGTTCCAGGCGGTGTTCAGCTGGGCGAAGGTGCCGGCCGATGCCATCGATGCCGGATTCAGCGCGCTCGGGGCGGCGATCACCGCGCGCTTCGGTGAGGGGTTTTTTCAGTCGCTGATCGTCGATGGCGCGATTGCGGGCGTTGGTGCGGTGCTCGTCTTCCTGCCGCAGATCATGATCCTGTTCTTCTTCATCCTGCTGCTCGAGGCGAGCGGTTATATGGTCCGCGCGGCGTTCCTGATGGACCGGGTAATGGCGAGCGTTGGCCTGTCGGGCCGCGCCTTCATCCCGCTGCTGTCGAGCTTTGCCTGCGCCGTCCCCGGCATCATGGCGACGCGCACGATTGAGGACGAGAAGGACCGCCTAACGACGATCCTGATCGCGCCGTTGATGACTTGTTCGGCGCGGTTACCGGTCTACACGCTGATCATTGGCGCACTGATCCCCAATACGCCGGTGCTGCCGTTCGTCGGGCTGCAGGGCGTGGTGATGTTCGGGCTCTATATTTTCGGCGTGATCGGCGCATTCGTGGCGGCTTTGGTGCTGCGCAACACCGTGACCAAGGGTGCCTCCTCAGGCTTCATGATGGAAATGCCCAAATATCAGATGCCGCGCGCGCGCGACATTGCGCAGGGGCTGTGGAGCCGAGTCG
>JAIERC010000257.1 GCA_019747165.1 Sphingomonas sp.
CCTCAGAAATTTGCCCTGCATCGAGCCGGTCTGCTGCTATCAGCGTTGCAATGAACATGGCAAAATCCCCTCCGGCATCCCCGGTTGCGCTCATTGCAGGGCCGACGGCCAGCGGCAAGTCCGCTCTCGCCATCGCGCTTGCCGAGGCGATTGGCGGCACCGTGATCAATGCTGATTCAGCGCAGGTCTATGCTGATCTGCGTGTGCTATCAGCGCGCCCGTCGCCAACCGACGAGGCCCAGGTTCCACACCGACTTTTCGGCCATGTCGGCGCAACGGAGATCTACTCCGCCGCGCGTTGGGCGACTGAAGCATCAGCCGCCATTGCCGATGCCCAAGCCGATGGTCGCCGCCCGATCCTGGTGGGGGGCACGGGACTTTATCTCCGGACCCTGCTCGACGGCATTGCGCCGGTCCCCGATATTGACCCGGCAATCCGGGCGCGCGTGCGGGCCCTTCCCGTGGCCGACAGCCATCGCCTGCTCCAGGCGGCCGACCCTGCCGCCGCCGCGCGGCTCTCCCCCGCCGATACTACCCGGGTGGCGCGCGCGCTTGAGGTGGTGCAATCGACCGGCCGAACGCTGGCAAGCTGGCAAGCCGAACGGCATGGCGGCATTGCGCCAAGCATTCAGCTGCAACCATTGATTCTCTTGCCCGACCGTGACTGGCTTTTCGCGCGCTGCGATGCCCGGCTGGCGGCAATGCTTGATCAAGGGGCGGCTGCCGAAGTCAGTGCGCTACTCGCGCGATCAGATATCCCGGAGACGGCACCAATCATGCGCGCCATTGGCGTGCGAGAAATCATTGGCTGGCTGCATGGCCATACTGATCGAGACACAGCCTTGGCCGAGGCGCAAGCTGCCACCCGGCGCTACGCCAAGCGGCAATATACGTGGTTTCGCAATCAGCCGCCGCTTGATTGGCCGCGCCTGGCCGAGCGCGATCCAGCGGTGTTGCTTGACCTATTCCGATCGCGCCATCCGGATTAGATATCGGCGATCAGCCGCTGGCTCGTTCCCGCACAATTTCGCAACCAACAGCGGCATCAGGATAGATATCGGGCTTGAGCGAGCTGACACGGACACGCCAGACGCGATGATCGGCCAACGCAATCGCGGCGATCGCTTCGCAAAAGGTTTCCTGCAGATTGAAATGGCGACTGTCAGCGAGCGCCATGATCTCTCGGCGGAGAAAATCATAATCCACCACCGCATCTATTTCGTCCGGAAAGGAAGCGGACGGATAGCGGCAGTCAAGCCACACGGAAACGATCACCCGCTGCGGGGCGGCGAGCTCTGCGGGGTGAATGCCGATCCGCATGGGGAGCGCCAGCCGCTCTAATCGCGTCGTAAATTCAGCCATTCGCCGCCTCTCGCGTGGAAAACATGACATCGCGGGCCGTTGGGACGAAACGTTGCCCGGCATCGACGAAAATCGTCTGGCCGGTAATGCCCTGCGCACCCAGCAGAAAAGCGACCGCACCGGCAACCTGATCGGCACCGACCGGCCGGTGAAGCAAGTTCATTCGGCAGGTGGCATCAAATTCGGCCTGGGTCTGGTCCATGCTGGGCAGCGTCAGCCCTGGCGCGACGGCGTTAACAGTGATCCTGGGGGCCAGGCTTTGTGCCAACATGATGCTCGCACCGGCGAGCGCGAACTTGCTGCAACTATAAGAAAAAAAATCGGGATTGGCATTTGCGAGCTTCTGATCCAGCAGATTGACAATCGACCCGTGGCGTAAATCCTGTTGCGCAGCCATCGCCGAGGCGAGCAACACCGGCGCTGTCAGATTGACGCGCATGTGCTGATCAATGGCCTGGCCATCGGCCAGCGGCGGTCGATCAAAGGCGAAAAGCGAGGCGTTATTGACCAACCCGCTGACCGGCACGCCAAATGCCGCGCGCGCTGCGGTGATCAAGGCGATTTCGGCACCATCAACGGACAGGTCCTGATCGATCGCAACGGCGCGATCGCCAAGTTCCGCAACGATCGCATCTGCTTCTGGTGCCGATTGGCGATGATGGATGATGACGCGATGCCCGTCGGCAATGAGCCGCCGGGCAATGGCCGCTCCCATTCTCCGCGCGCCGCCCGTGACGATGACGCAGCCAGTGCCGTCAGCCATCACTGCCTCACACCCCCATCAGCGTCAGCACTTCCTTGCGACTGCGCTCATCGTCGCGAAAGACGCCCATCATCCGGCTGGTCGTCATCGTCACCCCTGGTGTGCGGACACCTCGCGCGGTCATGCAGGCATGGCTTGCCTCGATCACCACGGCCACACCGTGCGGCTTCAGATTTTCCCAAATGCAATTGGCGACCTCAGCGGTCAGCCGCTCCTGCACCTGCAAACGGCGGGCATAGGTGTGGAGCACGCGCGCCAATTTCGAAATGCCAACCACCCAATTGCTCGGCAGATAGGCAATGTGCGCACGACCGATGATCGGGGCCATGTGGTGCTCGCAATGCGATTGGAACGGGATGTCCTTTAACAGGACAATCTCGTCATAGCCGCCCACTTCTTCGAAAATTCTGGACAAATGATAGACCGGATCATCGCCATAGCCGGCGCAATATTCCTTCCAGGCGCGCGCGACACGCTGCGGCGTATCGATCAATCCCTCGCGCGTCGGATCGTCCCCTGCCCATCGAATCAGGGTGCGGACAGCCTCGGCAACGTCTTCCGGCACAGGGATTTTGGCCGGAGCGGCAACAATATCGCCGTCATCCACCGGGTCCATATCGTCAATCATTCAACCTCCTGATCGCCCGATTCGAGAAAAACGCTACGTCAACCGTGATTTCGCGCCGAACCAGTTCGATTTTGAAACTGTCTCATTTGGGCAACATCGGTGCAAGTCCGCAGATTCACGTCGATCGTCCATTGACGGCATCATTTGATGGACGCTATTTTCGCGCCAACATTGACAGAAGCATCGTGAAATCGGCGGAGACCGGTGGCGGGCATGGAGGGGTTATACCATGAAGAAATTTGAATTGCTTGCCGCGTCCGCTATCGCGATGTTGGCCGTGACACCTGCCTATGCGAAGAATGCACCGGCACCGGCGAATGCGCCTGCGCAGGCAGAAGCGCCAGCCCAGGAAGTCGATGAAACCGACGATAGCGATATCGTTGTTACCGCCAGCAAGCGCGAAACGACGCTGCTCGACACGCCAATCGCTGTGTCGGTTGTGTCTGGTGCCACGATCCAGGAAGCGCAGATCCGCGATCTGATCGATCTTCAGACCGTTGTCCCTTCGCTCCGCGTCTCGCAGTTGCAGAGCTCGGCCAACACCAACTTCATTATTCGCGGCTTCGGTAACGGCGCTAACAATGCCGGTATCGAGCCTTCGGTCGGCGTGTTCATTGACGGCGTCTATCGCTCGCGCTCCGCGGCCCAGATCGCCGATCTGCCGAACCTGAAGCGCGTTGAAGTGCTGCGTGGCCCTCAATCGACCCTGTTCGGCAAGAACGCGTCGGCTGGTATCATCAGCATCGTCACTGCCGAACCGAGCTTCACGACGCGCGGTAGTGCCGAATTGACCTATGGCAATTACAACGCCTTCATCGCCAAGGGCGACATCTCTGGCCCGATCACCGATACACTCGCTTATTCGGTAGCGGGCAACTATAACCGCCGCGATGGCTATGTGTTCGATGCTGGCTTGGGCATAGACTCGAGCACGCGCAACCGCTACGGTTTCCGCGCCCAATTGCTGTTTCAGCCAAGCGCCGATCTCAAGTTCCGCCTTATCGGCGACTATGACAACATCAACGAAAATTGCTGCGCCATTGCCAATATCGTTGCCGGTCCAACCACGCCGATCGTGAATTCACTCGCGGCTGGCGGTCGTGCAATCGATGCCGCCCGTCCATTTTCTTATGTCACCTTCAGCAATTTCCCATCGTCCAACAACATCACCAACTATGGATTTTCGCTGCAGGGCGATTACTCGATGGGTAATCTCGACCTGACCTCGATCAGCGCCTATCGCAAGGTGCGGTCGTTCACCAATCAGGACTCGGATTTCACCAGTGCTGATCTGATCGGTAATAACAGCCAAGGTCTGTTGATCGACACCTTTACCCAGGAACTTCGCCTGACGTCGAACTTCGATGGCCCGCTGAACTTCATTCTGGGCGGTTTCTACTTCAACGAAAAGATCAACCAGACCAATGCGATCACCTATGGCCAGTCGTTCCGCCCTTATGGCGATGCGCTGATCCGAGGCGGAACCGGCGGTGCCTTGAACGCCGCCTTGCTGGAGGGCACATTCGGCGCGCTTGAAGGGGCGCCGACCCGGTACGTCAACAGCTTCTTCCGTCGCGGTGATGGCTTGAACGAGCGCTATCGCCTAGCGAATGAATCTTTCTCGATTTTTGCGACAGTTGATTACAAGATCACCGATCGGCTTACGTTGACCGGCGGCATCAACTATACCGATGACCGCAAGCGCTTTACGACCAACGTTGCTAGCAATGATGTCTTTTCGAACATCAATTTCAATGACCCGCGGTACGCGCCGTTCCGCAACCA
>JAIERC010000254.1 GCA_019747165.1 Sphingomonas sp.
CGGCAATGCAGGGGCCACGCTGTTCTGGAAGACCAACAGCGGCGCGCCCAAGCTGCGCATCGTCGCGACCGATCTGTCAAAGGCGGGCGAGCTACCAGTCCTTCGTGAAATCGTGCCGGAGGATAAGGCGGTGCTCGAAAGCGCCACAATCATCGGCGGGAACCTGATCGCTGAATATCTGGTCGATGTGAAAAGCGAAGTCCGGCTGTATACGTTGGAGGGCAAGCGCCGGGGGACCCTGCCGTTGCCCGGCATTGGCTCGGTTGGCGGTTTCGGCGGCGATCAGCTCGATACCGAAACCTTTTTCGCCTTCACCAGCTTCGCCACGCCGACGACGATTTATCGTTACGATGTGAAGACGAACACCGCGACCCCCTGGGCCGCGCCGAAGGTGGCTTTCAACCCAGCAGATTATGTCGTCGAGCAGAAATTCTACGCGTCGAAGGATGGCACCAAAGTGCCGATGTTCGTCGTCCACAAAAAGGCGCTGCCCAAGGGCCCGGCACCGACGCTGCTTTATGCCTATGGCGGGTTCAACATTTCGAGCGCGCCGGGCTTTTCCGCAACGCGGCTCGCCTGGATGGAGCAGGGTGGGGTGCTCGTCGTCGCCAATATTCGCGGCGGTGGCGAATATGGCAGCGCCTGGCATGATGGCGGGCGGCTGGAGAACAAGCAGAATGTGTTCGATGATTTTATTGCGGCCGGCGAATATCTGATCGCGAAGGGTATCACAACGAAGGACAAATTGACGATCCAAGGCGGGTCCAACGGCGGTCTGCTGGTCGGTGCTGTTGTCAACCAGCGGCCTGATCTGTTCGCGGCGGCATTGCCTGCGGTGGGCGTGATGGACATGCTGCGCTTCGATCGGTTTACGGCCGGGCGCTACTGGGTCGATGATTATGGCTATCCGTCGAAAGAGGTGGATTTCAAGGTGTTGCTCGCCTATTCGCCCTATCATAATGTGAAATCGGGCGTGGCCTATCCCGCAATCCTGGCGACCACGGCGGATACCGATGATCGCGTCGTGCCCGGTCACACCTTCAAATATACTGCCGCCATCCAGCATGCCGATATCGGCCCCAAGCCGCATTTGGTCCGCATCGAAACCCGCGCGGGGCACGGTAGTGGCAAGCCGACCGACAAGGTGATTGAAGAAGCGGCCGATTTGTGGGCGTTCGCCGCGAAATGGACTGGCATGACGGTGAAATAACCTGGCGTCGCCGCCGCCCTAGGCGATGATCGGGCGGCGGCGGCTGTTTCTTGGGTGTTATTCGATCGGATCGTCGCTGCCGACGGTGATGATCGCGCGGTTCTGATAAAAGGCAATGTAGCCCGCCAGGGCGGCCACCTGCACAAAGGGATTGGCATAGGTCCAGGCAATCGGCAGCGCGGGCGCGGCGCTGGCCGCATAATAATGGGCCACGCCCTTGAACGGGCAGAAAGTCGTGTGCTGGTCGATGGCAACCAGCTGGTCGATATCAACATCAATGGGTGGGAAATAGAAAACCAGCCCATGGCCTTGTTCATCGACGACAATCGTTCTGTTGCTCGACGCCACGATCTGCTTGCCAACCAGCACCGTTACCCGATTGCAGCGGGGGAGCAGATCGACCCGGTAATCCGGGCGATCGATAAAACCTGAAACAAGCATCTTCATCCTCCTGAGCGGGGCGGGGTTAGACCGATTTGGTCTCGCCGCCGTCGACCCGCAGCGCCGTGCCGGTCAGCCAGCGGGTCGCTGGCGAGACCAGAAAAGCAATGGCATTGGCAATATCATCCGGCGTCCCGTAGCGGGTGATGCCGCTTTCTTTGGCGAAGCGTTTGGTCGCGGAATCGATCGGCAGACCATGGGCATCGGCATAGCTCTTCAGCATCGCCTGCCGTCGGTCGGTCATGACCGGTCCGGGCAGCACGGCGTTCACCTGAACACCGTCTGCTAGTCCACGTTCGGCAAAGGCCTTGGCCAGCGCCGAAATTGCGGCATTGATTGTACCGACGGCGGCGAGCGCGGGCTTTGGCGCAATTGCCGACGTGCCCGAAATGATGACTACAGATCCGCTGACAGCTTTCAGGCTGTCCCAGGCGGCAATCGTTAATCGCCGGGCGGCGTGGAATTTCAGCGAAAGTCCTTCCCCCCAGGCATCCTCGGTCATTGTGAACAAATCACCCTGGGGAACGGCACCAGCGATGTTGACCAGAGCATCGATCCGACCAAAGCGGCTTAACGTGGCGGTGATGACAGCCGCGCTGGCCAGCGGATCGCGCAAGTCGTGGGCCAGCATTAACGGCTCGGCACCCGCCAGGCTTATCTGGTCGGCGGTTGTTGCGAGCGTCGCTCGGTCGCGCGCAACAATGGCGATCGCCCCGAAATCCTGGGCTAGCCGGATGGCGGTGGCGCGGCCGATGCCGCGCGACGCTCCGGTGACGATCGCCAGACGCTGCGTCATTGGCGGGCCTCGGCAACTGCCAAGGTGTCGATATACTGCCGAAACCGGGCGATCTTGCCGTCACGCACCGTCCAGATATGGGCATAGCCAGCATCGACCGATTTGCCCGACGCGCCGTGGACGCCTGTAAAGTGGCCCAGCGACACAATCGTTTCGCCATCGGCAATATAGTCGGTCGGTGTCAGGGCAAAACTTGCCCATTCCGCCATCAACGGCATCAGCAGGCCTTCGGCAACCTTTTGCGGGCCACGGCCGTCGACCTTGTAATGCCACATCGTATGCCATTCGATGTCAGCCGCCATCAGGCCAAGTGCCGTTGGCGCATCGCCGATCGACAACGCCTGGTAGAAGGCGCGGATCACGTCGGTGGATGTCGTCATGTCAATATCCTTTCAGTGGGCGGTTCGCTCAGTCGGCGACGCGCTTGCCCTTGAAGAGCAGGGTCATGAAGGCGAGGTCGAAGCCGCGCGGCAGGATGGGGGCAGTACCCATGACGATGGCTGCGACTGGGCCGATGATGACCGAGCGGCGGCGGCGGCGCACCGCGCTCATCACCGCGCGGGCGACGGTTTTCGGGCCAACGGTCGGGAAAAGCTTGTGAACCAAGGTAGTTTTCAAGTCCGCCTTGCCCGCGGTGCCAAAGCTGGTGCGCACGGCCGGAGGATGGATCGCGGAGACCGAGACACCGGATGCGCGGAGTTCGCTGAACATGGCGATACTGAGGTTGGTGACGAAGGCTTTCGATGCTGCATAAGCAGCAAAATACGGCGTCGGACGCGTTGCGACGGCGGCGGACAGGTTGACGATCGCCCCGCTTTTGCGTGCCTTCATCCCGCGGGCCGCCCAATGGCTGAGCCGGGCGAGCGCGTTGATGTTGAGCCGTAGCATGACATCGATCTTCGCCCAATCGGCATCGACAAACGCGCCTGAGGCACCGTGCCCGGCATTGTTGACCAGCACGTCCGGCACATAGCCCTGCGCGTCCAGGTCGGCGATAAGGGCGTCGAGCGCTTGCGGATCAGCGAGATCGACTGCGGCGATCTGCGGGCGGATTGCGCCGGGCAGGCCGTTGGCGGCGGCCTGTAGTTTGGCGGCATCACGCGCGACCATCAGCACAGCAGCACCCGATGAAACAGCAAGGCGCGCGGTTTCCAGGCCGATGCCTTCGCTGGCACCGGTGATCAGATAAGTCTTGGTCATTGGAGGAGTCCTTGAAAAGGCGGGTTGGGTGCCCAGGCGTCGAGGGGGCGACGCCTGGGCGAGGGGACAGGGCTATTTGGTGGCGAATTCGGCCTTGATCTCAGCCGCAACGGTTGCGGCGTTTTCATCAAGGACGAAGTGGCCGGCATCGAGCCAGACCAGCTTTGCCTTGGGCAGATCCTTCAGGAACGCCGTCGCGCCAGCTTCGACGAAGAACGGGTCATGCTTGCCCCACAGGATCAGCGTCTTGGGTTGATGCTGGCGGAAGGCCGCGTGCCAGCTGTCGTACAGCGCGACATTGGTCTTGTAGTTTTCCAGCAGGTTGAGCTGATAGGCATCGGTGCCGGGGCGATCGAGCAAGGCCTGGTCATGCGTCCAGTTATCGGGGCTGATCGCATCGGGGTTCTTCGCGCCAACGGTGTACTGGAACTGGGTGGTGCCGGCCTGGAGGAAGCTGCGTGCGCCTTCCTCGGATTTGGCATCGCGGTGTGCCCAAAGCGGCAGGAACACCTGCTTGGGCGGATCGCCGACGCCTTCCATATAGGCATTGGTGTTCTGGATCACGAAACCCTTCACCGCGTCCGGGCGCTGGGTGAAGATGCGGAAGCCCACCGGGCCGCCATAATCCTGCATATACAAGACATAGGATTTCAGACCGAGTTGATCGATCAGGCCAGTGACATGGGCAGTGAGATTATCGAACGAATAATCAAACTCGGTCGCCGAGGGCGCATCGGATTGGCCAAAGCCGATATAATCGGGCGCGATCACATGGAATTTGTCGGCCAGCTGTGGGATCAGATCGCGGAACATGAAGCTGCTGGTCGGGAAGCCGTGCAGCAGGATGATCGTCGGCAGGCTCGGGTCACCGGCTTCGCGGTAGAAGACCTTGCGGCCGTTGACGGTGGCATAATGATAGGTGGTCTGGGTCATT
>JAIERC010000060.1 GCA_019747165.1 Sphingomonas sp.
TCGCGCTGTTTTATGGCGGCTTGGTGCGGACCAAGAATATGCTGAGCGTGCTGATGCAGGTGCTGATGATCGTGTCAGTCGCCAGCCTTGTCTGGGTCTGCTGGGGCTATTCGATGGCCTTCACCGCAGGCAGCGGCGATACGGCGCCCTTTGTCGGCGGCTTTTCCAAGGCGATGCTGATGGGCGTCGATGCGAGCACCCTCGCGGCGACCTTCTCGAACGGCGTTTACCTGCCTGAATATGCCTTTGTGATCTTCCAGATGACCTTTGCCTGCATCACGCCGGCCTTGATCGTCGGCGCATTTGCTGAGCGCGTGAAGTTTACACCGCTGATCATTTTCGTGGTCGCGTGGCTGACGCTCGTCTATTTCCCAATCGCGCACATGGTCTGGTACTGGGCTGGCCCGGATTTCCTGCCCGCCAACCCGACCGACACCGGCTATCTGTGGGGCAAGGGCGCGCTTGATTTCGCGGGCGGCACCGTGGTGCACATCAATGCGGGTATCGCGGGGCTGATGGGCTGTCTGGTGATCGGGCCACGGCTTGGCTTCAACAAAGAACCCATGCCACCGCATTCGCTGACGATGACCATGATCGGCGCCAGCCTGCTCTGGGTCGGCTGGTTCGGCTTCAACGCTGGCTCCAACCTGGAAGCCAATGGCGTGACGACCGTGGCGTTCATCAACACCTATGTTGCCACGGCGGCAGCAGCGATCGCCTGGGCAATCATCGAACAGATCGTCCACAAAAAGCCCTCGCTGCTGGGTGCTGCGACCGGCGCGGTGGCCGGGCTCGTCGCGATCACCCCGGCATCGGGTTATGCTGCGCCGATGACATCGATCGTGCTTGGCTTTGTCGTCTCGATCGTCTGCTTCTTCTTTGTCACGACGGTGAAAAAGGCCCTGAAATATGACGACTCGCTCGACGTGTTCGGGGTGCACTGCGTCGGCGGGATCGTCGGTGCGCTGGGGACCGCCGTCTGCGCCGCCCCGTCGCTCGGCGGCCAAGGCTATTTCGATTACACGGTGACGCCGGCGGGCTTTTATCCGGAAAAATATGACATCGTCGCGCAGCTCTGGGTCCAGCTCCAGGCCGTGGGCATCACCTTGGCGTGGTCGGGTGGCGTTTCGCTGATCCTGTTCCTGCTGCTGAAATACACGATTGGCCTTCGTCCCTCCGCCGAAGTCGAGAGCGATGGCCTCGACATCAGCGAACATGGCGAGCGCGCCTATAACTACTGACACGATCGGGGTGCGACGCCCGTCGCAATAGAGAGCGTTGCACCCCCACCCAGGTTCCTCCTGCGAACATCCTAAGGCCGGAGCGGCAACGCTCCGGCCCTTTTTTGTGGTCGAGATGCAGCGCGGACGCTGAGCGTCTGGCCGGATTGGTTTATGCGGCATCCGGTGCGAAGATCCGGAGACGGTGACCATCGGGATCGAGCGCGACAAAGGTGGTGCCAAAGGTCATCCGGGTTGGCGCCTGCGCGATTGTCAAACCGCGCGCCTTCCAGTCGGCATGCGTCGCTTCAACGGCGCCTGCATTAGCAACAGTGAAGGCCACCTCACTGGCACCGGTTTGGCCGGAGCTCGCCGGTTTGACGGTTTCTGCCGACCATAGGCCAAGCATGACGCCATCCTTGAGCGGCAGCAGGGCAATGTCGGGCTTTTGGTCGGCGATCGGAATATCGAACAACGCGGCGTAGAGCTGCGCGCTGGCGGCATGGTCCGTGACGTGCAGGAGAAGAAAGCTGAAGTCTGGCATTTGAGGTCTCCTCGGATCGGCGGCACCCGGAGTTGAGCGCCGACCGGGAAACATCTAAATCATCATGCTGCCAGTTTATGTCAGTAGTCGCTATCCTTGCGTCATTGCTCCGGGATTCCCCGCAGCGCCCGCCATTCCTTGAGCAACGCGGCGCGGCGGCGCGGAATCCGGTGGGGCGCGACATCAAGCGCGGTGATTCGATCGGTCCTGAAATGCCGATGATCTTCGCGCAATTCACACCAGGCAACGACGACTCGCACACGATCATAAAAGGCCAGCGCAAAGGGCCAGATGGTCCGCTGGGTGATGCTGCCCTGCTCGTCAGCATAGGCAATGGTCAGTTTGCGTTCGGACCGGATTGCCGTGCGGATCGTCGCCAGTTCAGCGTCGCCAGCCGCGATCCGCTGACCGGGGCCGATCAACAGGCCCGACGCTTCGATACCGTCCTTCAGGTCATCGGGCAGGACCGCGCCGATCTTGGCCAGCACATTGCGCGCCGCCTTGCCCAGCGACCCGTCGGCGCGTTCCGATACCCAGCGCGAGCCGAGTACCAGCGCCTCAATCTCCTCTTCGGAAAACATCAGCGGCGGCAGCATGAAGCCCGGGCGCAGGACATAGCCGACGCCGGCCTCCCCATCGATGGGCGCACCCTGCGCGCGCAAGGTATCGATATCGCGATATAGCGTCCGCAACGATACGCCGAGCTCTTCGGCAAGGACAACGCCCGTCACCGCCCGACGATGGCGACGCAGAACCTGGACCAGATCGAGCAGGCGTTGTGAGCGAGACATGATGCGGCCCTCCTCGCAAGGAAATAGCATCCCATGCTGCCATTATCTGGCAGTAGAGCAATCCCAATCCTGAAGGATTTTCAGAACGAACCCAGCCAGTCGGGCTTACCAGTTGGACGGCTAATCGACGGCGGTAGGCGGCGACGGTTCGGAAGCGGGCGTGTTTTTCGCCCCGTCTATGGGGGGTTCCGGCCCTTCAGGGGCCACCTTGGTCGCACGCCGCGCCAGCATCGTTGCCCCGAGCAGAAACCCGCCGGGCACAAGCAACACTGCGGCGGCGAGGCCGATCCGGTTCCAGTCTTTTCTATCCACGCCCGTGCTTTAGGCGATCAGGCGAGATCCGCCAGGATGAAATCGGCGCAGCGTTCGCCAATCATGATCGACGGGGCATTGGTGTTGCCCGATATCAGCTTGGGCATCACCGAGGCATCAGCGACGTAGAGCCCCGTCACCCCCCGCACGCGCAGTTTGGGGTCGCAGACCGCGCCGTCATCCGATCCCATCCGCGCGGTGCCGACCGGGTGATAAATGGTATCCGCGCGCGCACGGATCAGCCGTTCAAGTGCGTCGTCATCGTTCAGGTCGATGGGATTGCGATCGCGTGCGTTATATTTGGTCATCGGCGGAGTTTCGAGAATCCGGTACATCGCCTTCACGCCCTTTTTCATCAGGTCGATGTCGCGCGGATCAGTGAGGAAGGCCGGGTCGATCAACGGCGCGGCGCGCGGGTCGATCGAGGCAAGCCGCACCGTTCCCTTGCTCTCGGGCCGCAGCACGCAGACATGGCCGGAAAAGCCGTGCGCGGTCACTTTCGAGCGGCCGTGATCTTCAAGCGCTGCGATCACGAAATGCAGCTGCACATCGGGGCAGGGCGCATCGGGGTTCATCGTCAGAAACGCGCCGCTTTCGGCATAAGGCGACGTCATCGCCCCCTCGCGCTTGCGGAACCACTGAATCAACGCCCGCGCCGAATTGAACGTGCCGGTCAGCGTTTGTCCCAGGAATTGGGTGTTCTTGGTTTCATAGGACGCGACATAATCGAGGTGATCCTGCAAATTCTCGCCAACCTCGGGCCGGTTGATCCGCACCGCGATCCCGTGTTCGCGCAAATGCGCGGCGGGGCCGATGCCTGATAGCATCAGCAATTGCGGCGTGCCGAACACCCCGCCGGCGAGCACCACGGCATGCTTCGCTCTGATCTCGCGCGATTCGCCGTCCTGCGTATAGGCAACACCCCAAGCGTGGCCCTCGTCGAACAGGACGCGTTCGGCGGTCACGCCGGTCATGATCGACAGATTGGCGCGATCACGCGCTGGCTCCAGATAGGCGCGCGCCGCGCTCCAGCGTTCGCCGCCCTTTTGCGTCACTTGATACAGGCCAATGCCATCCTGCCGCGCGCCATTAAAATCATCGTTGCGTCGGATCTGCAGCGATGCGCCTGCCTCGATAAAGTCGAGCGAGCCAGGGTTGGGTGAGGTCTGGTTGCTGACATGCAGGGGGCCATCGCCCCCGTGGAACTCATCGGCACCGCGCACATTGTTTTCGGCACGCTTGAAATAGGGCAGCACCTCAGCATGCGACCAGCCGGGACAGCCCATTGCCGCCCAATTGTCATAATCCCAGGCGTTCCCGCGAATATAGATCATCGCGTTGATCGCGGACGAGCCCCCCAGCCCCTTGCCGCGCGGCTGATAGCCCCGGCGGCCGTTCAGCCCCACTTGCGGCACGGTTTCGAACTGCCAGTTGGTCTTTTCGGTCTGGAAGGGGATGAAACCCGGAATGCGCGTTCGATAGCCGGTATTCTTGCCACCCGCCTCAAGCAGCACGACCTTATATTTGCCGCCCTCGCTTAGCCGACCGGCGACCGCGCTCCCGCCTGATCCACCCCCGACGACGACGATATCGGCTTCTTCCAAGTCTTTTCCCCTCGGCCTGCCTGGCTGTTTAGCCAATGCTGCTTGATCGATTCCGATGTGTCTCTGCTGCCGTCATGGCTCCAGCCCGGCGGCATAACGATATACCCAATCTTGGCACGTAGACCCGGCGCTGCCCACACATCTT
>JAIERC010000375.1 GCA_019747165.1 Sphingomonas sp.
ATTTCCTGCTACCCGAATCGGGGCTGGTGATCACCGGCGAGCATTTCCTGCCGATTCGCCATGCGCTGATGGGCGTTGGTACCCGCGATCAGGTGCGTGAGGCGATGAGCCACCCCCAGGCGCTCGGCCAGTGTCGTCACTGGTTGCGCGAGCATGGCATCGCCCCTGTTGCCTATCCCGATACAGCGGGCGCGGCGGCGATGGTGGCCGAGCGCGCCGATCCGGCACTGGCGGCGCTCGCCCCGCCCGGCGCAGCGGCGATTTATGGGCTGAATCTGCTCGCCGAGGATATCGCCGATGCCGACCACAACACCACGCGATTCGTGGTCCTTGCGCGCGGTGGCCGCCCAGTTGATGGCGATGGCCCGTTCATGACCACGTTGATCTTCGAAGTGAAAAACGTGCCCGCCGCGCTGTACAAGGCGCTGGGCGGTTTTGCGACTAATGGCGTGAACATGACGAAGCTCGAAAGCTATCAGCGCGGCGGTAGCTTTGCCGCGACTGAGTTTTACGCCGATATTGTCGGCAAGCCCGGCGATCCCGCCGTCGATCGTGCGCTGGAGGAACTGGGCTTCCATTCGAAATGGGTGCGGCTGCTGGGGACCTATCGTCAGGCACGGGCACGGGGATAGGCGGCGTTGGCGAGGCATTCGACGCAGATATTGCCTCGTGGAGCTCGACGAGCCGATGTTGGGCCGGGCACAGTCAGCCGGGTTTTTGGTAGCCAGCAGCAGAAAAGCAGACGTCTATTGCCCGCGGTTAATCCCGCCGCCGTCAAGCACTAGCCGCACTTTGATGACGAGATCGTCGATCGTGAAGGGTTTGGAGATGAGGGCCACGTCCGCATCCAGAACCCCGTTGTGGACGACGGCGTTCTTTGTGAACCCGGTCGCGTAGAGCACCTTCAAGTCCGGGCGCGACTCGCGCGCCTTGTCGGCTAGCTGGCGGCCATTCATCCCTGGCATGACGATGTCGGTGAAGAGCAGGTCGATCCGTGCCTGAACGGCGAGCACGGCCAGGGCCTGGGAAGCGTCGCCAGCCTGAACAACTGTGTAACCGAAATCGCGCAGGGCCTCGATGGACAGGAAGCGGATCTTCTCATCATCCTCGACCACGAGAATGACCTCGCCTTCCTTCGCGTGGCCAGTCCCGGCCTCTAGCAGAGGTTCCGCCACATCAGGGTCGGCTTCCGCTCCAAAGTGGCGAGGAAGGTAGAGCTTCACCGTCGTGCCGAGGCCCGGCTCAGAATAGACTTTCACGTGTCCGCCGGACTGCTTGACGAAGCCATAGACTTGGGAGAGGCCAAGTCCTGTTCCCTTGCCGACCCCCTTGGTGGTGAAAAAGGGGTCAAACACGCGCTCAATAACGTCGGCGGACATCCCGGTCCCAGTATCGGTGATGGAAATCAGGACGTATTGGCCTGCGACCGCTCCTTCATTGGCAACAGCATAAGCATCATCGAGGTGCGCGTTCGACGTCTCCACGGTCAGCCGGCCGCCGTCTGGCATCGCGTCACGCGCGTTGATCACCAGGTTCAGGACAGCGTTCTCAAGCTGACTGGGATCGACAAAGGCGCGCCAAAGGCCGCCTGCCAGCACAGTCTCCAACCGCAGGTGCTCGCCAATGGTCTGGCGAAGCATCTCCGACATGCCGCCCACCAGCTTGTTGGCGTCCAATGATCGGGGCACCAGCGGATGCTGGCGCGAGAAGGCAAGCAGTCGTGCGGTGAGCGTGGCGGCGCGATTGGCACCGTCGAGTGCGTTGTCGATATAGACGAGCGCGCGGGCCCGGTCGGTGCCGAGACGGCGTTTGGCTATGTCGAGCGAGCCAATGACAATCGTCAGCATATTGTTGAAGTCGTGAGCGATGCCGCCGGTTAGCTGACCGATGCTCTCCATCTTCTGCATCTGCCGGACCTGGGCCTCAGCCGCCTCGCGGGTCTCCAACTCTGCGTTCAAGGCGGCGTTCGCAGCGCCGAGCGCCGCCGCCGAGCTATTGGCAAGCCTGAGCCGGGTCTGTCCCTGGCGAAAAGTCATTAAGATCAGGCCGAGGATCACGATCCCGTTCACGGCGAGGCCGGCTTGGGCGAGGCCAGCCTGGCGAACGGTGGCGCGCTCCCTGGTTTGCAGGAGTCTGGCCTCCTCCGCCTTCATGGCGCGGATCACGTCACGGATTTGAATTGTCAGCGCCTGGCCCGGACCAAGCTCCCGCAGTGTCACCGTCCCCTTATGGTCGCCATTGCGATAGCGAGCGAGGGTCCGGCTCAGGCGCGCTAGCCTCGCAGCGCCAAGCTTTCGCAGCCTCCCCATCAAAACCTGCTGCCGGGGGTTGTCGGCCGTCGCGGCCCCCAAGGCTTTGATATCTTCATCGACGCGGCTGACCGCGGCGTCATAAGGCTCCAGATAGTCGGGCTGACCGGTGAGCAGATAGCTACGCTGGCCGCCCTCGGCGTCCTGAAAGTCGGACAGCACCGTGGAAAGTCGGCCCTCAACTTCCAGGGTGTGGCGGACCAAGGCGAAGCTCTGTGTCTGCTGACCAGCGAGCCAGGCCGACCCAAGGATCAAGGCGACGAGCAGGGCGAAGCCCAGCAACAGGGTAGCCTGTGATCGATTGTCGGGGGTCATGACCACCGGCATGCGGCCGCGTCAACCAATTGGCAAGCGCGGACGGATTGCATCAGGCGGCCGGTGCGACATCGAAACTGCTGTCATTAAACACTTCCAGTTGGGCCGGGCATGACAGTGACCCGTCGCCGTTCAGGAGAGCGAGTAGATAGGCCACGGCCGCCACCATCGCGGCGGCGCTATAGGGTTTGGGCATAGAGCCGATTGCTACGCTTTTGGCCGAACTGGCTCGGTTGACCTGGCCGCTGATCAGCAGGACCGGTATTCCCATGGCCTTCAGATGCTCCGAAAGCTCGATGCCGTCGTCACCCCCAGCGAGCGAGATGTTGACCAGCGCCAGATGGGGCTTTTCGGCTTTGGCGACTTGCAGTGCCGCTTCTTGACGGTCGGTCAGGCCGAGGACCTTGTATCCCGCGTCCTCTAGCGCGTCTTGTAGGACCATCGATACCAGCGCGTCATCCTCAACAATCATGAGGGTGGCTTTTGTCATTCTTCTTGGTGCTTCTGTCATCACCATCCCTTTTTTCGAGCGCTGCCGATTGTGCTGGGTGCTGAACGCAGCGCCGTGAGCGGCTTCGTTTTCACCAAGGCGACTTGGCCATGAGCGATGGAAACTTTGGGTCAGAAAGCATCTTGATCGTCACCGTTGAAAGCCGTCGCTTAATTCACAACGAATAGGGGCGTGCAAAGTTGCGCAGAAATCGGTGACCATGCTGAACGTAGCCCGGATTGGCATCGATCCCATCGGGCGAGCGGCGGTAATTGAAAAACAGTCGCTCAGCGAGCGGCAGGCTTAAGCGAGCCGAACATTCGAACTGAACGGTAACAGAGGGGGCTAAAACTGCCGTTCTGTAAAGGATTACGCTACCTAGGCTGCTGCCCACTCGGTCAGCAATGTATGCGCAATCGCATAAGGCGGCGGGGGCAGGAACGGGCCGGGTGCGCCGGCCAGCACCGCCCGTACAACCTCGCGTTCCACCCAGATCGCGTCTTCCAGCTCATTGGTGTCGATCGTGAGCGCATCATCCTGTGCCTCGGCAACGCAAGCCATCATCAGCGACGACGGGAAGGGCCAGGGCTGGCTGGCGATGTAGCGGACGTTCGATACGCGCACGCCTGCTTCCTCGAAAATCTCGCGCGCAACGGCTTCTTCCATCGATTCGCCAGGCTCCAGAAACCCCGCCAGCGCCGAATAGCGCCCAGCCGGCCAGCCCGGCCCGCGTCCGAGCAAGGCCCGGCCCTGATGTTCGGCGATCATGATCACGACGGGGTCAACCCGCGGGAAATGTTCCGCCTGGCACTCGCCGCATTTGCGTGCCCAGCCCGCGCGGAACATTACGGTCTGGGTGCCGCAATTGGCGCAGAATTGATGGCGGCTATGCCAGTCAAGCACGCTGCGTGCCGCTGCATAGGTTGCGGCTTCGCCAGACGCGAACCGGTCGAGCATCGCGAACAGCCGCATCGATCGGCCCGCAGGCGCGCGCATGCCTGGCTGATAGGCGGCAAAATGCGGGCGATCGCCGTCCAGGCCAAGCAAGATGAGCTCAGCATCATCGGCAAGATCGGCGAGACTACCCCAGCTAAGTAGACCCTCTGCCGTCAGTTCTGGTTCGAAATTGTCGAGCTTCAGGACGCGGGCGCGCCAATCGCTGGTTGCCGCTGCCAGCGCCGTTTCATCATGACGTAGGCGGTCAGCCCGATCGAGCCGCCCGCCCGTAAATCCCGGCGACATTATTGCGCGAGATCGGCGTAAAGTGCCTTAGTGAAATCACGCCGCAGCGGCCATTTCTCGCCGGGCAGATAATTGACCATCGCAGTCGCGCGAAGGTGGCGTACCGGATCGACCCAGGCGATCGTACCAGCCGCGCCACCCCAGCCATAGGTACCTTTCGACGGGCCGCCGGGCATGTCGACCAGATAGACCGAGCCACCCGCGCCAAAGCCCTGCGACTGGCCAGTCGCGCCGCCGGTATTGGCCACAGCACCGCCATAGGTGACGCCCT
>JAIERC010000192.1 GCA_019747165.1 Sphingomonas sp.
TGCCTGCGCCGCCTGCGCCAGACGATATCGTCGTGACCGCGCGGCCCCAGGGCGGCTGCGCGATTCGATTTGCCGACAAAACATTGTCCGACGTCGAATTTCGGGATCGTGCTCGGATCTGGACAGCGGGCGCGCCGGTCCGTGTGATCGCCCGGTCCAATGCCAGTTTCGATTGTTTGAAGAAGATCGCGTTTCGGCTTGCCGATTGGGGGGTGAAGCAAATGGAATTTGTCGAACCTTCGGGGCGAAAGACCGCCGTCGGATTCCCGACCCCGACGCTAACCGGCGATCGATCGGTGCAGCGCAAGACCGACAAGGTGGACGATGCTGCCGGGTCGGAAGCCAAACCTGTGCAGTCCTTTTCACCGTCGCCAATCGAAGCCGGTCGCCCGGTCGCTGAAATCGAACAACGGCTGCTTTCGGCGCATGCAGCGCGGCTGATTCTGGAGGGCAAATGCTCCGAAGCGCGCCGACTGATGCTGGAGAATGGCAATTTGGCTGCCGCGGCTCAGGTCGTCGAAATCTGCCGGGCACCGTAAGCGGTCGTCCTGAAACTGGGCAGTTTCGGTGATGGCCAGGCGAGAAGCCGTTATCTTGCCGCTATTGGCTGCGTTAACCAGCATTGATGGTGGGCGGGGCCGATTCGAAGAAGCGTGCGCTCGCTGGCAGCGGTTGGCGATGGCTGGCCTGTGTGTGCCTGGCGTTGATCGCTGGGGCAGCGGCTAGCCAGAGTGCCGATCCGCCGATCATGGCCACGATCGATCCGCTGACGATCGCCGATGATGATTTCGCGCGCAATCGCGACCCCGAAGTCTGGCGCGATCTTGCGGTCCAGCAGATTGTCTTCACAGAGGCGTCCGCAACCTGGCGGCTGTGGCGCATCGCCAACACCGCCAAGCCGGCTGGCCCCTTATGGGTGGTTACGCACGATAACGAGAACGCAACCTTTGCGGCGGCCCTGACGGCAGTGAAAAGCTGGGGCGGGGTGGTGATGGTGGTCGATACCGGCCCGGTCGATACCCGTTATGACGCGCGGTTTAATGCGGAGGTGGTTGGCAAGCCAATCGATCCCAATCGCAATTTTCTCGAAACCCGGCCGGTCTATGTCGCGCAGATGCTTGCCGATCTTGGCGATCCGGCGCGGCTGATCATTGCGCTTCACACCAATGCGCCCGATTTCGATCCCAATCTGTCTGATTGCCCTGCGCTCCGGCCGGGGCGCGGAGCGATTTCAGTGGGGTTGTGCAATAGCCGCTATCAGCCGCGTCCGGCCGCCAAGCGACAATGGCCATTCGATGACGAGGATAGCTTGATGCTGCTGCCCCATTTGAATGGCCAGCCCCGCGCATCGGCCCCATGCGGTCGCTTGCTGGCGTCAGGCGATTATAATCTGGTGTTCGAACGCGTCGGCTATAGCGATGGGTCGCTTTCAAACTATGCCGCGCAGCACGGACTCGCCTATGTCAATGTTGAGACCGAGGAGCGCGGATCGTCGCCGACCGGCATCGCGCTGGCGCGCGATCGATTGGTCGATATGATTGACAAGGTCATGCAGCGCTGCGGCCCCGTTCCCGGCGTCGCCCTGCGGGTGCCACGCCGCTGATCGCTACGGCTTGTCCGTGAAGCGCTTGACCTTGACGGGCAATTTCTTGCCTTTGGTGCGGCGGGAGGGTGTCTGCACCGGGTTCTTCTTCTTCCAGGCAGCCCAGGTCATCGGGCCCTCTGGCGTGTCGATTAGTTGATCGTCGAGCGTGTCACTCATCGCGCGGCTTCCTTTCCGCCAAAGGGCCAGCGGGTTATACCGCCAGCAAACAGCGCCCACCAGACGATGATGGGCTGAAAGGCGAGGCGCGGCGCATGATAGGCCCAGCCGAGCTTCACGCCGCCGACGGTCACGCCTTCGATCGCATGCTTGATATTGGCCGGATAGACGCAGACCGCATAGGCGGCCAGGCCGATCCCGGCGGCATAGCGGAAGCGGCGCGTCATCAGTCCGATCGCCCCGGCAATCTCGCACACGCCGGTCAGCAGCACGGTCTCGCGGGGATAGGGCACCCAATCGGGCACGATCGGGATGAACCCACCGGGGGAGCGTAGATGGACGTACCCCACGAACAGATAGGCGGCCGCCAGCAGCCAGCGCAGGATGATAGGAGCGCGATCAGCGCCCGTCATGCGCTGGGGTCGCTTTGCGGGGCGATGGCACCGACATGCGCTTGCCCGCGCGCCTCGGCGAGTTTTACCTGGCGGTGGCGTTCAGCATAGCCAGCGCGCTTCGCTTCGTCCCGGCTGGCGTGGCACGCTGGGCAGCTGACGCCTTCAACATAATATGGCGACAGACGCGCTTCGGCGTTTACCGGCATGCGGCATCCGCGGCATAGCGCATGGGTGCCAGCGCCAAGCCCGTGGCCAACGGCAACCCTCTCATCAAAGACAAAGCACTCGCCCTGCCAGCGGCTCTGGGCGGCGGGCACTTCCTCGAGATATTTCAGGATGCCGCCCTTCAGGTGATAGACCTCGTTCAGCCCTTCGGCTTTCAGAAAGGCGGTGGCCTTTTCGCAGCGTATGCCGCCGGTGCAAAACATCGCGATTTTCTTGTCCGCCAGTTCATCGCGGTGCGCGCGGAACCAATCCGGAAACTCGCTGAAGCTTTTGGTGGCGGGGTCGATCGCACCGGCAAAGCTGCCGACCTGCACTTCATAATCGTTGCGGGTATCGATCACGATCGTTTCCGGCTGGTCGATCAGCGCATTCCAGTCAGTCGGCGCGACATAGGTGCCAACGCCGCCGAGCGGATCAATATCGGGCTGCCCCATCGTCACAATTTCTCGCTTCAACCGCACCTTCATTCGGTGAAAGGGCATGGCGTCGGCATTTGAGAATTTAACGTCGATATCAGCGCATCCGGGCAGCGCGCGGATATGCGCCAGCACAGCGTCGATAGCCTCCGCGCTCCCCGCAATCGTGCCGTTGATCCCTTCGCGCGCCAGCAGCAGCGTGCCCTTGACGCCCTGCGCCGCGCACAGCGCGAGCAGCGGCTGTCGGAGGGCTGCGGGGTCAGTGAACCGCGCAAAGCGATAGAGAGCGGCGACGGTGATCATGTCAGGCGGGATAGGCGCTTGCCCACCAGCTTTCAAATGCCGCCCGCTCGGTCGCGTTCAGGTGCAGGCCGATCTTCGATCGACGCATCAGCGCATCCTCAGCGGTTCGCGCCCATTCCTGGTCATGCATCCAGCGCGCTTCGATTTCGGTCAGCCCGCCGCCCAGATCGGCACCCATGCCCGCTTCGTCGGTAATGCCGTCCAGCATATCCATCAGGCGCGTGCCATAAGCGCGGGCCATCCGCTCTGCGCGCACGGCACCAAGGAATGGCCAGGTGACGCGCGCGTCGGCAACGAATCGGTCGAAATTGGTGATCGCGCCGCCGGGAAAGACTCGCGCCCGGGTTTTGGGGGCTACCGTCGCGCCCATCGGCCCGGCCAGTTTGCCGATAGCCTCTTCCGCCAAATGCCGCGCAGTGGTGATCTTGCCGCCGAAGATCGACAGCAACGGCGCGCCGTGGGTGTCGAGTTCAAGCACATAATCGCGGGTGACTGCCTTGGCCTCGCTCGCCCCGTCATCATAAAGCGGGCGGACGCCGGACCAGGTAGATGTCACGTCAGCCGGGGTGATCTGCTTGATGAAATGCCGGTTTGCCGCTTCGCACAGATAGGCGATCTCCCCTGAATCGATCACCGCATCTTCGGGCCGTTCGACGGGCACATCGGTGGTGCCGATCTCGGTAAAGTCGCGCTGATAGGGGATGGCGAAGACGATCCGGCCATCGGGCTGCTGGAGCATATAGGCGTGATTGCCCGGATACAGCCGGGGCACGACGATATGGCTGCCCTTGATCAGCCGGATGCCGCTTGCCGCATTGACGCCGAGCTTGCCGAGCATCTGGTGCACCCAGGGGCCTGCCGCGTTGACCAGCGCGCGCGCCGTCACCTGGCGCCCGTCACCCAGCGTTGCACGCCACATCTGCCCCTCGCGGCGCGCCGAGAGCAATTCGGTGTACACCGCGATCTCTGCCCCATTGGCCGATGCATCAACCGCGTTGAGCACCGTCAGCCGGGAATCATCGACCTGCGCGTCCGAATAGACAAAGCCCTTGTTGCCGCCTTTGAGGGGAGCGGTGAACGCGGTGTCGCTTTGCCGCAAGCCCCGAGAGCGCGGCAGCGACATTTTGCCGCCGAGAAAATCATAAAGATACAGGCCAGCCCGCACCAACCACCACGGCCGCACCGCGTTTTCATGCGGCAGCACGAACAGCATCGGCTGAATGATGTGCGGGGCGGCATGCACCAGCCGCTCGCGCTCGCGTAGCGCCTCGGCGACCAATTTGAATTCGTAATATTCCAGGTAACGCAGGCCGCCATGGATCAGCCCGGTTGACGCTGAAGAGGTGGCCCCGGCAAGATCGCCCTTTTCGACGAGCAGCACCTTCAGGCCATTCAGCGCCGCCTCACGCGCGATTGCTGCGCCGTTGATGCCGCCGCCGATGATGAGAAGGTCATATGTCACCGTTGTCCGATAGCTTGGGTGCGGCGGTTCGCACAGAAGGAATTTGGTAACTGGCGCGCGACCGCCTA